>JAFYEQ010000057.1 GCA_017544185.1 Oscillospiraceae bacterium | reverse complement strand
GGATACATATAGTATTCTCCGATGGCGAGACCGATGCAGTTATCACACGATAAAAAAATACCCCCTGCCGATGGCAGGGGGTATTGTGACAGACACAATTACTTGAGTTCGATAGTTGCACCAGCAGCTTCGAGCTTAGCCTTGAGCTCTTCAGCCTCAGCCTTGGAAACGCCTTCCTTGAGAGCCTTGGGAGCAGCCTCAACAGCTTCCTTAGCTTCCTTGAGGGAAAGACCGCAAGCATCCTTGACAGCCTTGATAACGTTCATCTTAGCGTCGCCGAAGGAAGTGAGGACTACGTCGAACTCGGTCTTCTCAGCCTCAGCTGCTGCGCTTGTTGCGGGGCCTGTAACTGCTACTGCTGCAGTTACGCCGTACTTCTCCTGGATAGCGTCGATGAGCTCTGCGAGCTCGAGGATGGAATAAGTGTCAAGCTCTTCGAGGAACTTGGTTACCTTTTCAGATGCCATGATAATATCTCCTTTACGAAATTTTGAGAGTGTTGTTCATGCGGTCAACGCATACGTGTGACAGGTCATGCGGCCTGTATGCTGCTCATGCACTGCTGTTTTGTCAGCCTTGCCTTATGCAGCCGCTGCCTCAGGCAGCCTCGCCCTCCTGCTTCTCCTTGAGAGAGAGCAGAGTAGCAGCCAGCTTCTGGATGGGACCCTGAAGGGTACCAACGAGCTGTGCGAGAAGCACTTCCTTGGAAGGGATCTTGGACAGAGCGGTAACACCGGCCTTGTCATAGACCTCAGTGCCGATAAAGCCTGCCTTGAGCTCGAACTTGTCGTCGTGAGCTTCAGCGAACTTACCGAGGATACGTGCGGGAGCAGTCTCATCGTTCTCGCTGAGCGCGATGGCGGTAGCGCCTTCGAGCACGTCGGAGAGGCCGTCAAGACCGATCTCTGCGAACGCTCTGCGGAGCATGGTGTTCTTCTCTACGAAGTAGTTGACACCTGCCTCACGAAGCTCTCTGCGGAGCTTGGTATCTTCCTCAACGGTGATGCCCTTATAGTCTACGAGCACGCCGGAAGCAGCACCCTTGAGCAGTTCTGTGAGCTGAGCGACCTTGGCCTGCTTGCTCTCAAGAGCCTTTGCACTTGGCATATCTTTCACCTCCGTGATATATGGTGAGCTACCTATTCAAAAGAAAGACCTTGTCCTACGATAGATAAGACAAGGAGATACTGCGATATACAGCGATGTCCCTCGGCAGGAGTTACGGTAGCCGCGCCGTGGTGGTGCGCTAAGTCCCTGCTGTCTTAAGAATATCGATAGCGTTCATGTGCGGACCGATCGTCCGAACACCATGGTATTATACCACATCCGACGCCTTTTGTCAATAGATCCGCGCAAAGTCGCGCATGACAAAATTTCACAAAGTCCGGCGCTAAAATTTGTGCATTATTTTTTTGAAAAAACGAATAAAAACGACCCGATATATTGTATAATATACAGAGTAAGTTCTAAGGAAGGAGTTCGTCATGTATTCAAGGGAGCATGATCCCTTCGATGATAAATACATCCGATACGTGCTTGAGACCTACTCGGACACAGTCATCCGACTGTGTTATACTTATGTCAGGAACACACACGACGCCGAGGACATCGCCGAGGACGTGTTCTGCGAGCTGATACGCAGCCGTCCGAAGCTGGAGAGCGCAGAGCATGTGAAGGCATGGCTGCTGCGCGTGGCTGTCAATAAATGCAAGAACCATCTCAAGTCAGCAAGAGTCAGACTTAGCGTACCGCTGGAGGATGATGAGTCGGGGGATACGATACCGCCGCCCGGTGAAGGCGGTGATGTGCGGGAGGCGCTGATGGAGCTGCCCGAGAAGTACCGCACCGTTATACATCTATACTACTACGAGGGCCTTTCCATACAGGAGATCGCCCGCGTGACAAAGACCAACGCCGCTACCGTGGGCACTCGCATGGCGCGGGGACGGTCACTACTCAAAAAGAAACTGGAGGTGAGATGATGTCCGATCGCAATGATATCAAGGGCATGGACGGCTACAGAGCGTCCATGGACAGTATAAGAGCATCCGATGAGTTCATATCGCGCACCGAACAGCGTATGCGTGAGATACGCGATAAGGGCGATATCTCACCCGCATCACGTCCGAAGCTGATGCGCTTCATGCCCTATATGGCAGCCGCTGCCGCATGTGCGGTGATCGCGGTGGCCTTTGGCAGCGGCCTCGGCACGCAGGACATAGCGACCAACAGCATACCCGATGTCAAGAAAGAGGAGGTAGACTCCTTCGTTGCCGAGGTATCCTCGGTGACTGTATCCGATGAGGCCGAGATGGACGAAGACATCATGGCAGGCGGAGCGCTCCCCGTGGATGATCTCCCCGAGGAAGAGCATGATACCCACGTTTACGGCGAGCTCGTCGTGTCCGATGAAGCTGCAGATGACGATGTGGAAGAGGCAGAAGCAGAAGTAGGGGAGACCGTACTGGAAACAGTTTCCGAGAAGGCTCCCGAGCCGTCGCCCTCTCTCGCAGAGAATGCCGTCACTGTGGTGTCACAGCCGAAGACCGTACAGCCCCCCAAGGAGACTGCGGCACCGGTCGTAGAGACCGTGACCGAGACCGCTCCTCCCAAGGAGGTGCGCAAGTCGAAGCCCACCGAAGCCACCGTGAGCGAGAAGCCCGTCACTGCGGCAGAGAAGCCTGCCGAGCCTACGGAGGAGCCGGAGGGCATACCCGCAGAGACCCCCGAGAACGGACTGGATATGGACGCGGCTGTCCGGAGGGACGGCGCCGCTGCAGGGGAGACCGCTCCCGCAGAGGAGGTCCGCACCAAGGCCGCAGCAGCTGTTGCTGCTCCCTCCGAGGAGGCCGCACCCGAAAACAGCGCCGAGGCAGAGCCTATATTCTCGCCCCGTCTGGTGTGGTCCGTGTTCGAGGGGCATGATATCACCATCACCGACGGCCACGGCCGCAAGGACACCTACTCGGGCGACTACGCAGACAGTCTGCTCCGCACCCTCACGGGGGCTACGGAGATGACCGCCATAGGCCATACTCCTCCCGCTGATCCGGAATATACCGTCAAGACCGTGGTGGACGGCATAGAATGCTGCATATACGTAGGCACCGATACCGTCACCTATGAGACCGAGGACGAGAACGGCAAGGTATACATCACCTATCGTCTGATCAGCGCTCCCTCATGGTCGGCAGTCCCGGAGGAGGGCTTCATCCCCGAGACGGCTTTGCCCGTGGAGACCTCCGTCACCTCTGTGACCGTCACCTCGGCGGCAGTCACGGGCTCTGACACTGTCCCCACGCTGCCCGTACATAATTAAGACCCGGGAACAAGGACCCGCAGGGGCTGACCAGTGTGTCAGCCCCTCTTGCTGTCTCACATGTTGGCTCCGCCTTCGGCGTCCGTGACGGCCGTGACGGCCATGACGGCCGTCTCATATTTTTTGCGCTGCCCTATTGCATTTTGATGTGAGATGTGATATAATGGTACCAACAGCTAAAAAGGAGGTATCCCTATGATCGAAAATGCACTCTCGAGTCTTGGCAAGATGCTCGACAACAAGATAGAGCAGAAGGTGAAGATCCCTGCCGTACTTATAATATGCATAGCTGTCCTTGCGTTCATACTGGGCTTTATCCTCGGCACGGCTGTCGGTAAGGCATCCGCAAAGAAGAAGATAAAGGTCTGCTGCAACGACCATGACGGCTACGACTGCGAATGCGGCTACGCCGACTGATGCCAAAAGCTTAGTCATCACCTGAACAAGACCGGACGATCCCTGCACCCGTGGTATCTCCCGTGGTGCAGGATCTTTTGGTGATCGGGGATAATACTTGATACTATTCTTGATATAGACCATGGATAGATGCGTGGGCATGGGGAAGCGGCTCCCATCTGGGATGTGGCGATAGCCACACATTCCCGGCGACTGCGTCAGCAGTCGCAACTTTTGTCCCTCGTCCCTCGTCCCTTGTCCCTGTCGATCGCGCCCGCAGTTGCATCTCTTTACTGCGAAACGATCGGGAGCGGGATAGTATAATATAGTAAGAAGGAAAGATAGATCATGAAACTTGGTATGGTAGGACTTCCGAACGTGGGCAAGAGCACGCTCTTCAATGCGCTGACGAACGCGGGGGCGGAGTCCGCTAACTATCCGTTCTGCACCATCGAGCCCAATGTGGGCATAGTAAGTGTGCCCGACAGCAGGCTGGACAAGCTGCGGGACATGTATTCTCCCGTGAAGTTCACTCCCGCGACGCTGGAGTTCGTGGACATCGCCGGTCTTGTAAAGGGCGCGTCCAAGGGCGAGGGACTGGGCAACAAGTTCCTTGCGAACATACGTGAGGTGGACGCCATAGTCCATGTGGTGCGCTGCTTCGAGGATGACAATATCATCCATGTAGACGGCAGCATAGACCCTGCGAGAGACATCGAGACCATAGACTTAGAGCTGATACTCTCCGACATAGAGCTGCTGGAGCGCCGCATCGACCGCACCCGCAAGCTGGTGAAGGGCGACAAGAAGTATCAGACCGAGCTGGAGTTCCTGGAAGGGCTCAAGGCTCATCTGGAGGAGGGCCACGCAGCCCGCTCCTACGATATGACCGAGGAGCAGGCTGAGCTGCTGAAGTCTACGCCGCTGCTCTCCGCTAAGCCCGTTATATACGCTGCCAACCTGTCCGAGACCGACTTCAAGGGCGACCTGTCCAACTCCGTACACTACAAGACGGTATGCGACATCGCCGAGCGCGAGAAGGCTGCGGTACTGCCCATATGCGCCGAGCTGGAGGCGGAGATATCCGACATGGACGAGGAGGACAAGGCTATGTTCCTCTCCGAGCTGGGTCTGGAGGTATCCGGTCTGGACCGCATCATAAAGGAGGGCTATGCTCTTCTGGGGCTCATATCCTTCCTCACAGCAGGTCAGCCCGAGGTCCGCGCGTGGACGATAACCAAGGGCACCAAGGCTCCTCAGGCTGCGGGCAAGATACACACCGACTTCGAGCGCGGCTTCATACGCGCCGAGGTGGTCTCCTTCGACGACCTGATGGCCTGCGGCACTATGGCCGCTGCCAAGGAGAAGGGGCTGGTACGCTCCGAGGGCAAGGAATATGTGATGCAGGACGGTGACATCGTCCTCTTCAGGTTCAACGTATGATACAGGCGGCCGACGGGTACGTTCCCGTCGGCCGAATGATCTTAAAAAATTTTCTTCAAAAAACACTTGACAAATCGTCCTATATGGTGTATAATGTATTAGTCACTGATACGGGAGCTTAGCTCAGCTGGGAGAGCATCTGTCCTACAAACAGAGGGTCATAGGTTCGAGCCCTATAGTTCCCACCATACGGGAGCGCACTGCGCTCCCGTACTTAAGTGGCCTGGTAGTTCAGCTGGTTAGAACGCCGCCCTGTCACGGCGGAGGTCGTGGGTTCGAGTCCCATCCAGGTCGCCATCGGCGCTATAGCCAAGTGGTAAGGCAAGGGACTGCAACTCCCTGACCCCCGGTCCGAATCCGGGTGGCGCCTCCAAAACATGGTCTTGGGTATGCTGTTATGCATACCCAAGTTTTTTATGCGTGGGATCGTGTCTAATAAAAGGCGATGTCATTTTGGAAAGCTGAAAGATCCAAGAGCCTTTAGGAACGATATAAACAAGTTTAGAGCTTGTGGTCACAAAAGGGGTGGAGCCGGTATGATCTGGCTCCACCCCTTTTGTTATTTCTCTATACGCTCTATTTTGCAGATGTGTTTCTTTTCTTTGGTGTCGTAGTTTATCCCTACCAGAAGTATTTCGCCGCCGTAGTTTTTCAGAACGGCAGGGTAATTCCTCTCATGTATCTGATCCAGAGCACTTTCCGCCGATCTGTTCCATTTTAGCTCGACCACAAGGGCAGGCTCGGGAGAATATCTTTGCGGGATGTACACGATGTCCGCCAGCCCCTTGCCGCTGGGCAGCTCTTCTACCTTGATGTATCTGTCCACTGCAGCAAGATATGCAAGTCTCACCATCGAACGCAAGGACTGCTCATTGTTATAGAAGGTTGGGGCGTAGTTGGTCTCGCAGAGTTCATCAAATGCACCGGCGATATTATCGCAGTTTCCGGTGAGGGTGTCTTCAAGTATCTGTTTCGATGTAGATACCAACTTCATGAGTTCGGGGGATCTTACAGTCTTGAGCATACTTCTGAACTCGGAACGAAGCTCCTCATTTGGGATCCTTGCAAGACGGTTTTCCGAGTCATAAGTCAAGTATCCAAGGTGGATGAGCAATGTAAGGATATCATCCTTGGTGGAGAAATTGGCGAGATCATTCTTGAAATTATCCGTATCAACAATGATCTCAGCACCCTTGATCAGCTTCTCTATATCACCCTGCAGTCCCTCGTAGTCCATATCTACATAGGTCTGTAAAGACTCTGCAGCAGAAGTCTTTTTCCAATAGGAGCCAAAGCTCTGTTGATCAATGGCTGTCATCACCGAATATGGGTTGTAGATATCCCCTATCCTGCCAAATGAATACCCGTCGTACCACCACTTCATCTGCTCAAATCCCATGTTGGTCTTATCACATAAGGCTTTTACTTCATCTTCTCTAAAGCCTATATATCCTGCAAATTTGCCAGGGGTAAGGACGGTATATTCTTTGAAATCCGAAAGAGCAGACTGGCCCTTATCCTTCTTGATAGGTAGGATCCCTGTCATGTATGCTGCAGCGATACAGGTCGGAGTAAAGTTGCCGTTCTTAAAAAGGCCCCGAAGAAGATCGATATATCTTTTCTGTAACGCTTCATCCTTTGAGAATTCTCGTATTATAGCATCCCATTCGTCGATAACGAACACGATCTTTCTTTTGGAGATGGACACATAATCATACAATACTTTAAATATAGAACCATCGCTATCTATCTGAGAGTACACCGAGCACACTTCATCTTTGATCTCTGTGCAAAGATCCTTTATAAGATCATTGGCTTTTTCTGTCCCTGCTCCATGTGTTGAGATGATCTCTGTCATATCCAGACTGATGACATTGTATTTGTTGATGTGTTCTTCATAACTTGGTGAGTCGGATAATGTATACCGATCGAAAAGTTCGTGTGAATCCACAGAACAGTCATAATACGCGCAGACAGTCTTTGCAGCATAGGACTTGCCGAAGCGGCGGGGGCGGCTGATGCATATGAGACATTCATTTGTCCCAATACGATCGTTGATCAAACCTATCACGCCGGTCTTGTCAACATAGTTCTTTTGTGACAGGAGTCTGAACCCATCATTCCCGGGATCTATATATCTACCCATATCCTCACGTCCTTTGGTTTCGGCTATCTTAAATATCATTCTATCATATTTCTGTTCATAAATCAAGATGTTTATAGAACATTCTTTTTCTTGATCTGAAGCTTAAAAACTTTTGCCATCAGTGAGCGTAAGTATACCGGCATTATCTGAGTTTTTATAGTTGTAATTAGTACAACAGTGTATATTTGCTAAAATAGTGTCTCCATAATGCTAAAGATCATGCAGATAGTATTTTGATAAGGCCAAATTGACAGTGGCATAATAAGACATAAGACCAAAGGGGATATCGCACATGACTGCGATATCCCCTTTATTTTTACTTGTATCAAGATGACAGTGTAATATGCTGAATAATGTTCGCAATATCCGATATTTCACGGTCTTGCCGTCAAATGGTATAATTGTGACTGTATATACCACACCGAATTCTATTATACACTATATTTATCAATGTGTCAATCCGTATTGAAAAATGATCACCGTCAAAAAGTATTTTTTACTATTGTATGTGTTATCAACAATATTTGAACAGATGTTTTATGCAAAATAACGAGAGTTAACTATGGAGGATGGATGAAAATGAAAGATTATCTGAGAAAAGACGGCCGCTATGAATGTCGTATACAGCGGACGATAGACGGAAAAAAGCATAAATTCAGTTTCTACGGAGCTACAGCCGAGATAGCTGTAGAGAAGTGCAGGATATTCAAGGAAAACATTTTGGACAAGCCATTTGCCAAGTTCAAACCGGGCACGACCGAGGTTATGACCATTCCTGCCTTGATCGAGGAGTGGTTCGAGCAAAAAAGGCTCGTTCATAAGGAGTCTACACAGGCAAATTATCGTACAAAGGCATCAAAGCACATCATGCCCGCATTTGATGGCATTTGTATATATGATCTCACACATCAGAAGGTCAATGAGTTCGCCTGCAAGCTCATTGACAAGGGACTGTCGATCAATTATGTTCGTAGCATCATGGTGCTGTTCAAGTCGATCCTCGCCTATGGAGTGCGGGCTTATGGGATGAATATCAGCCTTGATCTGATATCATTGCCGTCAAAGGAATTCAGGGAACGCGAGATATATTCGCATGAGGAAGTGTCAAAGCTATTCAAATATTCATGGTCAGTGCGTACGACCGCAGCTATTGCGGTCATTCTCGCCATCGGCTTTGGACTGAGGATCGGGGAGATATGCGGAACAAAATGGTCTGATATCGACTTTGACAATAAAATACTGCATATCCGCAGGACAGTGCAGAGAATATCCAGCCATGACAGGGACAAAAAGACAAAAGTCATATGCACCACACCCAAGAGCAGGAGCTCGGTCAGGGCCCTTGTCATTCCTGATAGACTGTGCGAGGTGCTGAGGTCTCTGAAGCGTGACGGCAACATATATATCGTGAGCGGCAAGGATACATATATTGAGCCGCGAGTGCTCCAGAACCGCTATAAGGCTCTTGTTAAGGAATGTGGCCTCAGGTACCTGTCGTTCCACAGCCTGCGTCATAGCAAGGCAACGAGCTGCTTTGAGAACGGTATCGACGACGTGACCATAGCAAAGATACTCGGACACAGCTCACCTGAGATCACCAGACAGATATACATCCACTCCGGTATAGAGCAACAAAGGAAACAAGCGCCGCTAATGGACATCCCCGTAGGATATATAGCATAAAATGACGGCAGCCCGCTTTTATAGGGTTGCCGTAAAAAGTTACCGTCAGGATCTTGAAAACTGGATACCGGACAACGTTCTGCATGCTCTTTCGCTGTATATCGGATATCATGAAAACTCGACGGACTTGTCACAACTACAGAAAAACAGCAGAAACAAAATAAGGATGAATGAAAATGGACCTTAAGCCTTTTGATCATAAGATATGGCTCGCATCACCTACTATGCATGGCGATGAACTGAAATGGGTACAGGATGCGTTCGATAAGAACTGGATAACTACTGCGGGCGAGAACGTGAATGAATGCGAGCGTATGGCAGCAGAGCTTATCGGATGCAAGTATGCCGTAGGTCTATCCTGTGGTACAGCAGCACTCCATCTGGCTGTGAAGTTGGCGGGAGAAAGACTTTATGGTAAACCGGATGTTGATCGAGGATGTCTATTCGGAAAGCGCGTATTTACAGCTGACACAACTTTCGATGCTACGGTGAACCCTATCGCCTATGAAGACGGAGAAGCGGTATTTATCGATACCGAGCGAGACACATGGAATATGGATCCTGTGGCGCTGGAGAAGGCTTTTGAGATATATCCCGATGTAAAGCTGGTAGTTCTTGTTCACCTGTATGGTACACCCGCCCAAATAGATGAGATCAGGGCTATCTGTGACAGACATGGCGCTCTTATCATCGAAGATGCTGCCGAGAGCCTTGGTGCAACATATAAGGGCAAGGAAACAGGTACATTCGGTGACTATGGTGCCATAAGCTTTAACGGCAACAAGATCATCACCGGTTCTTCCGGTGGTATGTTCCTCACCGACAGCAAGGAAGATGCGGATAAGGTCCGCAAGTGGTCTACACAGAGTCGTGAAGCTGCTCCTTGGTATCAGCATGAGGAGATAGGCTACAATTATCGCATAAGCAATATCATTGCAGGCGTTGTAAGAGGGCAGATACCTTATCTT
>JAFYEQ010000056.1 GCA_017544185.1 Oscillospiraceae bacterium | reverse complement strand
TCCCAGAGAGGGAGATATGGATTCATATTGTACCTCCTAGATCATATCATATGCAGCTTCCGCAGTATCCCCTGCGCTCTGCCCTTCTATTATACCATAACATGGCCTAAAACACAATAGCCCGATCAAAAAAGATCGCCTGTCTCCCGATCTCAGATCACTTGAACAGCAGTCTGAAATAGTTGTACAGATGGGGCTTCACGCTGGTGTGATCATGGTAGGTATCATCTATCACCTGCGTGAGATAGGGCTCGCCGTTCTCATCGAATATCCTGCGGTAGCTGTCGGGAGAATCCCATACCACATTGTCCGCCTTGGAGGACGTGATGAAGAGTATGTTCGGCTTCTGCTCGAACACCATATCCGACGGCTCTATCTGACCGGAATGCATGGGTGAGCCGGGGATGTTCACAAGGCCGGGAGCGGGGCATACCGCGCCCACATATCCGAACACGTCCTGCATCTGCAGACCTATGAAGAGCGCCTCTCTGCCGCCCATGGAGAAGCCTGTTATCGCAGTATTGTCCCTGCCCTTCGCTACAGAATAGTTCTTCTCGATGAAGGGCATAAGGTCGGTCTGCAGGTCGTTTATGAAGTTGTCATATGCAAGGCAGTTCTTGTCGTCCATGCCTGTGCAGTACTCCATCTCCTTGCTGCAGAAGATATAGGGAAGGACGACTATCATCTCCTCGGCTTCGCCGTCCAGCTGGAGGTTGGTGAGTATCTGCGGGAGCGCCACCACGTCTCTTGCCATCCAGTCCTGAGTGTCCCAGAAGCCGTGGAGTATGTAGAGTACGGGGTACTCCTTGTCCTCGCTGTAATCAGTGGGGAGCAGCACATTCACAAGAGTATCCCTCTCTGCGGTGTTGGAATAGTAATAGGTCGTCTGGAACTGTGGATAGGTCACGCCCTCCCTTGTCTCATCATAGCCCTCGGGGGGCAGCTTCACGATCATATCCTGATACTGTTCCATACCTATCTCCTTCTCTTCTGCGGTCGTGGTCTCTTCTGCGGTAGTCTCCGCCTCGGTAGCTGCTGTGGTAGTCTCTTCTGCAGTCGTCTCGCTTGCTGTGTCAGCCGCAGTCGTAACGGCGGTGGTCACATCTCCGGAAGCTGCAGTACCTCCGGCTGACGCGCCGCAGGCGGTCAGCACAGCCATACACGCGGCCATCGCCGCTATAATCATCCTCTTCATTTCCATCATATCCTTATCTTTTTATATCACGTCAGCCTCATGCTGTCATATCACGTCCAGCAGCCGTACACACAGCTGCACCAGATCGTAGCGCACGCCCTCTCTGCTGCGCCACTCGCGGCCAGACCATCTCTCGCCCGACACGTCATCGCCGCCGTAGATCAGCGCACCGTAGCGCATATGCCGAAACTGCGCCACCGCCAGACAGCCTGCCTGCTCCATCTCCACGATCTTAGCGCCTTCCTCTTTGCGCCGCGCGATCCTGTCGGGGGTCTCGCGGAAGAGCGCATCGGTGGTCCATACGATACCGCGTATATAGGGTATGTCATGCTCGTCCATATACCCCGCTATCCTGTCGTTGACCTCCGTGTCGGCATAGACGATCCTTGAGGGAGGGATGTACTGATAGGAAAATCCCTCGTCACGTATGGCACCGTCCACCAGCAGCGCCTGGCCTACCTCTATGGTCTTGTCCAGCACGCCGCCGCCTCCGCAGAACATCAAGCGTCTGATGCCCCTTGCAGCAAAGTAGTCCATATTGCTGCCGCAGGCGGGACATCCCACCTGGCCCGCAGTTATGAGCACGTCCCGATGCTCCTTGAAGCGGTATACTATGATGGGGTCCTCCCCCTCGATGACGCTGTCCTCATATATCTCTCCCCGCTCCTTCAGCTTGCCCAGCACCTCGCGGAAGAAGGTCAAGATCATCTTGTCCGTATCGAACTGCGGGAGCCCCATCTGCATCGGATCGAACCGCGATGTGGGACTGTCGTCGTATTCCAGTACCGGCATATCCTGTACAGTCAGCATATCTGTATCCTCCGTATCAGCGTTTCCTGAGCACCGCGATCTGGGCGTAGTGCAGCACCTCGAACCTCTCCGGGAAGTCCTCCAGCATAGCTCTGTGCTCGGCGTCCCACCGTGCCAGCGCTTCCTCGTCAAGGGACGCGCCCACACCTCTGCTGGCCCTCATGCGTCCGTGCCATGTGTCTCTCGTGAAGGGCACCATCACGTCCCTGTTCTCGCTGTCTTCCGGCTCGAACCAACGGTAGACCACATCGGGTATATATAAAGGCCGTCTCGTCTGACCAGCTCCCGTCCATCCCGGGCTGTACTTCAGTACGATCTGCTCGCTCCTGCCCGCGATCTCGTCCTCAAAGGGGAGCCACGCCATATACAGCACCACCAGCCGCCCGCCGTCACGCAGCAGCCGCGATAACACAGGCATGGTCCTTTCATGGTCGAAGTACCAGAAGCACTGGCACGCCGTGACCACATCGAAGGAACCGTCGGGAAAGTCCAGCTCCTCCGCCGATACCGCCCTGTAGTCTATGTCCATCCCCTGAGACAGTATCCTTGCCTGCTCTATCTGTTCGGGAGATATGTCCGTCCCCGTCCATACCGCGCCGTATTTGTACATGTTCCTCGGGAGCACTCCCGTGCCCGTGCCCAGATCCAGCACCCGCTGCCCCTTCACGCACAGACCTCTGTCTGCCGCCATGGAGTAGAACATATCCGGGTATATATCCCTGTATCTGGCATACTCCGCAGATGTGCGCCCCCAGTCGAAGGCCTTGCCCCCGTCGATCCTGTCGTCTCTGATCTCCATATAATATCTCCGGTCGTCATCATACTGCCGCAGGCTGCAGGGGACGGCACTGCGTGTGCGGACAGGCTGTCCCCTGTGACCGTGGCTGTGGTCCTGACCTTAGCCCCGACCGTTCTCATTTTACCACATATCCCGCAAAAAGTCGATATGTACATACCATGTCCGCAAAAATGATCCTATGATACAGCAAAAAATGATATAGCAGCACTTGATATATCTTCACAAATGTGGTATCATGGTATCATCAACATAACGCGCATGACATAAAGGAGACATCACTATGAGACTTGGGATATCATCACCGCTGCAGCATAACTCGCCCGAGGAATGGGCACAGCGCCAGACAGAACTGGGCTGCACCACCGTAGTGTTCCCCATATCCTGCAAAGATCCCCGCGCGAAGATCCTTGCCTACAAGTCCGCTGCCGACAGGAGCGGCCTGACCATCGCAGAGGTGGGGATATGGTGCAACGCTCTGGCGAAGGACGAAGAGGAGCGCACACGCAACAGGGACTACGCCGTAGGGCAGCTGAGGCTCGCCGATGAGATCGGCGCCCGCTGTGCCGTCAACGTGGCAGGCTCCATGGGAGAGATATGGGACGGCCACTACAGGGAGAACTTCAGTCCCGAGGCCTGGGACCTTACCGTGGCTATGATACGCGACATCATCGACAGGGCCGAGATCACGCGGACGTACTTCACCATCGAGCCCATGCCGTGGATGATACCCACAGGCCCCGAGGAGTACCTGAGGCTCATCGACGCCGTGGACAGGGAGCGCTTCGCCGTGCATATGGACATCATCAATATGATAAATTCCGCCGAGCGCTATTTCTTCGCCGAGGATCTCATCGACAGATGCATCTCTATGCTGGGGGACAGGATCCGCAGCTGTCATATCAAGGACGTGCATCTTGCGGAGAAGTATACCTTCCGCCTGGAGGAATGTGCTCCCGGTGAGGGCGAGTTCCCTCTTCACCGCTACGTAGAGAGAGTAGACGCCATAGACAAGGATATGCCCGTGATACTGGAGCACCTGAGCTCCGATGAGGACTACATCAAGTACGCCTCCTACCTGAGACGGGAGATCATAGTATAAGGTCTGCCTGTACCATGTTCGTGTGAGAAAGAGAGACATATGCTGTCAACTGTTATAGAGCTGCTATACATCATACTTCTCCCTGTCGGCCTGTTCCTGTTCCTCAGGCGCCGCACGGGAGCATCCCCCTTCCCTCTGTGAGTCGGATATATGACGTATATGGTGGTGTCGTGGATACGTGCGCTGTTTCGGATGCTGATGGTATACGACGGCAGCGTATCGGCCATAATATGGTCGGCGATACTGTCGGGCGTACTGGAGGAGCTGGGGCGGTACTTCGCCTTTCGCAAGGTGCTCGTAAGCTATACGCAGCCGAAGGATGCCATGTCCTACGGCATAGGCCACTCAGCCTGCGAGATCATACTGAGCACGGGCATGATCATGCTCAACGAGTTCCTCACAGCCGTGCAGACAGGATCGGAGGATATGATCGGCACCCTCGATATATTCGGGATGATCCCCACGGGGATGCTGATCCACATCGCCCTTTCGGTGCTGGTATACATCTCCGTGAACTACAGGGACAGTCGTAAATACCTGTACATCGCCGCCGGGATACATATCGCCGGAGATATCATCAGCGGCCTGTCCGTAAAGTATCTCCTTGATATATCCTTCCTGCTATACTATGCTCTGGAGATCATCTTAGCCGCCGCGGTCGTATGGTACGCGAGACGTGTATACAAAGAGATGGACGGATGACCGTTATGTCATCCGTCCATGCGTCATAAAGGAACAGATCTTGATACTATCCTTGATCTAGACCATGGATAGATGCGGGGCATGGGGCAGCAGCCCTCATTGGGGTCGTGGCGATAGCCACACATTCCATGACGACTGCGTCAGCAGTCGCGTCCCTTGTCCCTCGTCCCTGGCGATCGCATCTCTTTACTGCGAAATGATGTTAGGAGCAGGATAGTATAAGATCTTCATTAGGAGGATATCATGGATATATCAAAGGTCTTGCTGCTTCTCCCCCTGTTGCTCACTGCATGCACATCGGGAGCGGACACTGTCACGGACGATGTAACAGACGCTCCCGTCCGGTCGGAGACATCACAGGACACGGACAAGATCCTATACGAATACGGAGTTTTCCTGGGGCTGGACAGAGATGATATAGGCGTCATGGAAAGCTACCGCACCATAGTCCTTGACGCCCAGTACTTCACCGCGGAGGATATACAGAGCCTGAAGCGGTCGGGGCATACGGTGTATAGCTACATAAATGCAGGCGCACTGGAGGACTTCCGCCCATACTATAAGGACTATGAGATCTATACCCTTGATGTATACGAGAACTGGGAAGAAGAGCGCTGGGTGGACGTGTCCGCTCCAAAGTGGCAGGCGTTCATGTCGGATCTGGCAGGAGAGCTGATGTCAAAGGGCTGTGACGGGCTCTTCGTGGACAATGTGGACGTATACTACCACTACCACGACGACAAGACCTTCGACGGCATCACAGCCATACTCTCGGGCTTCAAGGACATGGGAGCGTATGTGTCCATAAACGGCGGGGATGTATACGTGACGGAGTACGCCGACAGATACGGCAAGCTCGACATCATGGACGCCGAGAACCAGGAGACCGTGTTCAGCTCGATCGACTTCGGCAGAGGCACCTTCTCCTCCAACGACGAGGAGGAACGCCGCTACTTCATGGACTATATCGAAAGGGTCGGCTCCATGGGGAAGGATG
>JAFYEQ010000055.1 GCA_017544185.1 Oscillospiraceae bacterium | reverse complement strand
CGACGGTATGGCTATATATGACACCATGCAGTACATCAAGTGCGATGTATCTACCATATGCATCGGTATGGCAGCCTCCATGGGCGCGTTCCTGCTCTCCGCAGGTACGAAGGGGAAGAGGTTCGCTCTCCCCAATTCCGAGATACTCATACATCAGCCTCTCATATCCGGCGGCGGTATCTCCGGTCAGTGTACTGATATAAAGATACACTCCGATCATATGGTACAGACCCGTGAGAAGCTCAATACCATCCTTGCCCGCAATACAGGCAAGCCCATAGACGTTATCGAGCGCGACACGGAGAGAGACAACTATATGACCGCAGCAGAGGCTATGGAATACGGCCTGATAGATAAGGTCATAGAACACAGATAAGAGTCTTGCCGGAGCGGTAAGATATACACGACTTGAACATTAGAAAGACAGGTGGACCGATATGCCTCCACAGCTGAAAAAGTGCAGCTTCTGCGGACGTACCGAGAAGCAGGTGCTGCGTATGTTCACCAGCGGCACAGGTGCCAATATCTGTGATGACTGTGTGGTATACTGCTATGAGCTTCTTATGGGTGAGGAACTGGGCGACGCTATCCACCCGAAAGAGACCAAGATAGAAAAGAAGAAGCCCGGCAAGAAGCAGAAGCTCCTGAAGCCCGCTGAGATAAAGCAGGTGCTGGATGACTATGTCATCGGTCAGGATCAGGCGAAGACCGCGCTGTCCGTGGCTGTGTACAACCACTACAAGCGCATCAACACTATGGATGACGATGACAATGAGGTAGAGCTCCAGAAGTCCAACGTGATACTCCTGGGATCTACGGGCGTGGGCAAGACCCTTCTGGCCAGCACGCTGGCAAAGGTGCTCGAAGTGCCCTTCGCCATTGCCGATGCGACTACCCTCACAGAGGCAGGCTACGTGGGCGATGACGTGGAGAACTGTCTGGTAAGACTTATACAGGCAGCCAACTACGATATACCCCTTGCCGAGAAGGGCATAATCTACATCGATGAGATCGACAAGATCGCCCGTAAGTCCGAGAACGTCTCCATCACTCGTGATGTCAGCGGCGAAGGCGTACAGCAGGCACTGCTGAAGATCATCGAGGGCACGGTCTCCAATGTACCGCCCAACGGCGGACGCAAGAACCCCTATCAGGAGACTTTGCAGATCAATACCAAGAACATACTTTTCATATGCGGCGGCGCTTTCGACGGGCTGGAAGCCATAATCAAGAAGAGGCGCGAGTCCAATACTCTGGGCTTCGGGGCGGAGATACGCTCTAAGGCGGAGCAGGAGAGGAACATATTCAAGGACGTCACTCCCGAGGATCTGGTGAAGTTCGGCCTGGTGCCCGAGCTCGTGGGCCGACTCCCGCTTATCACCGTGCTCGAGGAACTGGACGAGGCAGCTCTGGTACGCATACTCACAGAGCCCAAGAACGCGCTCATCAAGCAGTACAAGAAGCTCTTCGAGCTTGACGGCATAGAGCTGGTATTCGATGATGACGCACTGGTGGAGATCGCCCGCAAGGCCATAAAGCAGCGTACAGGTGCAAGAGGTCTGCGTGCTATCGTTGAAGGGCTCCTGCTGGATACCATGTTCAACGCTCCCTCGCAGAACATCGACAAGGTCACCATCACCGTGGACTGTGTGCTCAACGACGCAAAGCCGCTCATCGCGGAGTCCCACGGCAAGAAGAGAGCATAGTAAGACATCGCCGATCGGTCTTATACTACTTTCTGACCTATATATAGATGAGAAATACGTCCGAAAGCCATCGTATACGGCTTTCGGACGGAGAGATCATCTATAGATAGAGGAAGAAATAGTATTGGGACCGCATCGGCGATATGATTACCTATGGAGGTGCGTATGAAAAAGCATATCATTACACTTACGGCGGCGCTGCTGATGATGAGCGCCTTCGGTACAGACGTACATGCGGCATCGTCATGGAAGAGCGCGTATGCCTCGCTCCTAAGGAGCGAGCTCAAAAAGGACGGGGCTGATGATAAGGGCTTCTCTGTCTATGATCTGGACGGAGACGATATCCCCGAGCTGATCGTATCCGAAAGGTACGCCAAGTGGACGACGCTCAGGATATACAGATACAAAGACGGCAAGCTGAAGGCTCTCACTATGACCGATGATAGCGGGAAGAGATCCTCCGAGGTCTATTCCAGCTATGGAACGATCTCCTTTTCTCCGGAGAAGCAGCAGATCATAGACTATCATACCGGTACGGGCTTCATGTCGAATATCTACGATCTTCGCGGGGATGAGATCCTTTATTCGGGGACTTTCAGTAGTGTAGGATATCCGGGGAGCTCGTGGGGCGATAAGGAGATAGGATATGATGAGCTGTACGTGAAGCTCTGGAAGGAGTATCCCTACGGTACTGTGCCGCTGGGAAGCACGTTCCCGCTGACGGAGGATATGATAAAGTGCGCTGTCACGGGCTGCGGCAGTGCAGAGAAGACCTATGCTCTGTATGTAAAGAGCATGTCCGATGCTGCGGACAAGGACCTGAAGGAAAAGGCGGATGCGTCACGAGGTGAGGACAGGTATTTCAGCAGGACCCATATCTTCAGTGGCTGTCACGATCTTACGGGGGACGGTGAGCCCGAGCTGATAATGAACTCAGCGTATACCTCATATAAAAATTTTGACAGCTATAAGAGCCGCTCCGAAAGCGCGGATCCCGATGATGCCGTGACCTATATGGATACCACCACAGAGATCTTTACATACAAGGACGGACGCATGCAGCTGCTGTACGTGAACGGCAGCTCGTACGATGCCTATGGCGTGCTGAAAGCGTCTTCTCCCGATATCCTCTTCGACAAGGACAAGAAGAGGCTCGTCCTGAAGTATGGACGAAACTACCGTGCTATGGGAGCGCCCCGTG
>JAFYEQ010000054.1 GCA_017544185.1 Oscillospiraceae bacterium | reverse complement strand
TCTTGGTGGAGCTGCGGGCATCTGTATCGAGCATTACCCTGGATATGCGCAGCAGCATATATATCGGGTCTTCCTGTACTGCAGCTGCACTGATGTTATCATAGGGTATCATCGTCTCGCGGCGGAAGATGAGCCCTTGCTGTACTGTTATATGATCATCTGCTATGTAGTACCATGTGAAGAGCCATCTCCATACGGCGGCGAGTATCATCACCAGTACTACTGCGATGTCCCACTTCGTGCCCTCTGCCCATCTTATCACATCGAAGCGTATAGTATCAAAGCCTTCCTGGATCCTGACAGCGGTCAGACCGCGAAGCAGCGGTATCAGCAGCATCCAGAAGCGCCTTGATGTATAGCCGATCAGGGACCATATATGTTGTCTTTTCATGGGCGTTCATCTATATCGTAGAACGACAGCTGCGTTGCAGTATCGAACATGGAGGTCTGCCTGTCATCATCCGTGCGTTCGGGGAGCTCAAGGTCGTATCCGTCGAAGGAAGGCCTCTCGTCCGGCACGGTATAGGGCTGATGTACAGGGCTCTTGTAGTCCCTGATGAGCTTGAGTATCTCTTTGCAGTCCTCGTCCGAGAGGAAGAGCATCATTATATTGCCGCCGAGAGCGCTCAGGGTGATGAAGTTGAACGAGGTATACTTGGAAAGGGGAGTGGAGACCACCGACGCATGCTGTATAGAGGATATCCGCATTATACTGTAGGTGCGGGTGATAAGACCTGCATAGGCTGTGATCTTGCCGTTGCCTATAACATATCTCAAAGAGGAATACCATTTGGGCAGTATCAGCATGATGACCACCAGATAGAGCGATGCGAATATCACCATGATCATTATGATGATCTTTTCAGGCAGGCTCTTGACTATGGTCATGTCGGGAAGATACTGGGGGAATTTCTCATGCACGTATGAACGGAGCACGTTCAGTGCCGCGAGTATCATCACGGTTATGATAAATGCCGCGAGAGATATATAATACCGTCCTTTTCGGTCCGAGCTATATGTATACATCAACACACATCCAGATCAGATTTGAGGGCGCAGCGCCCATACGTGTACTATTATATCATATATTTCTCCGTTTGTCACTACTTTTTATAAAAAAGATCCCCTAAGTCCTGAGTATCCGCATCAAAGCGATATCTATATCTTTATGCCATATCTTTCCCACTTATCCGTGACGCCTTTGTATGCGGCTCCCTGCTTCAGAACGAAGGGCTTGATGCCGAACGAGAATATGATGCTATGGAACAGCCTTTGAAACGGATGTACTTGCTTACGGCGCATATCTTCATACAGCCTGTCCGACAGACGGCGTATCCTCTCTTTCATACGATCATCGCACGGATCGCTGTTGAATGGTACGTTGCAGGCAATGCTGCCGCTGATGTACGCTCCCGAGTACTGCATAAGGCTGCGCAAGATCTTATTCGCATCTTTAGTGCCGTAATTTACGCCCGTGGTGACAGCGACTGAGTACTTCCTGATGAGGAGCTGCTCTATGACGAAATGGCAGCGGTCTATGAAGGTCTTCAGCTGCCCGGATATATTGGACGCATAGGTAGGGCTCCCGATGATCAGCGCATCTGCTCCTTCGATCCTTTCGGAGAGCCTTTCCGCCTCATCATCTATGGGACATTTACCTGTTCGATAGCATGACAGACACCCGCTGCAGGGCTTGAAGGACAGCTTGGATATATCTATATATTCTATCTCTACGCTGTCCTTCGCAGACAGCTCATTCTCGATACAGTGCAGCAGCTTGGCGGTGGCACCGTTTTTTTTGGGCGATCCGTTGATCACGATCACCTTCATCACATCATCCCTTTCATATATCGATCATCTGCGTCGATATAATATTAGTATAGAAAACTTAAAGTACGGTTAGGATCACATTAGATCTGTATTAGAATATCATAGATCTGTTGAAAATGCTCGAAGAATGTGATATGATCAAAGCATCGAGAGACGAGATATGGATCTGTTATGAAAGATACAGCACTTTCGTGAAAGCGGGAATAGGGTATGGAAAAGATGAAAAAAAGGGTAACGCTCAAGGCGGTGATATGCATCACGGCGATCGTGACTGTGATGGTCATCGCCGCCACATGGGCACTGTCGGTACACATCTACAATGAGAACTTTGACCGTCGGTTCGAGACATACGAGCCGATGGCCTTCAAAGTCGAGGAATTTGACGGTCTGGAACGTACACGTTATGAGTTCACGTCCGATAAGGGCCAGAAGCTGGTGGGATATCTATACAGCTCCGGCTCGGATCAGCATGGTATAGTCGTTATGGCACACGGCTTCGGCGGCGGCGGACACAACTCATACATCGACGTTGCAGACCGTTTCGCTCGCAGCGGCTACTATGCCTTTGCGTACGATGCTACGGGCAACGATGAGAGCGAGGGCAACGTGGGCGGCCTTTGCCAGGGCGTCATAGATCTGGATCACGCGATCACCTTCGTGGAGAACGAGGAGAGCATACCCGATATGCCTATAGTGGTCTTCGGTCACAGCTGGGGAGGGTACTGCGCAGGTGCTGTGCTCAAGTATCATCCCGAGGTCAAGGCAGTGATAGAATGCTCGGGCTTCAATGCTTCATCGGATATGTTCGAGATAGAAGGCAAAAGACAGGCGGGGAACGCTATATACGCTATGCTGCCCTTCGTTGAGCTGCACGACCGCATAAAGTTCGGGAGCTATTCTGATGATACTGCGGTAGACGGCGCTGCGTCGTCAGATGCGGCGGTCATGGTCGTACACAGCTCGGACGATAAAGTTGTACCGCCGGAATATGGCTATGATCTTTATTATGACAGATTCAAGGATGATCCAAGATTCACGTTCGTTCGCTTAGAGGACAAGGGGCATAACTATGTATACGACGATCTGACCTATCCCAACGAATTCAACATAGAATACGACGAATGGAAGAACTCCCTTGGGTATGACATCACAGCCCCGGAGAACAGTGAACGCTTCTCATCAGACAAGGATGAGTATATGCGCACACATCTCGACCGTGAGAAATGGACCCATATGCTCGATGAAGATCTGTTCGACAGGTTCGTCGCATTTTATGATGAGCACATATGATGATCGTGTATTGATACACTGTAAACTCACGATGGGGGAATTATGAAAAAAGCATTCAAGATCATCGGCAGGGTATTTCTCATACTGCTCGCAGTCGTACTCCTTTTCTTAGCGGTCTTGTTCGTTTACAACCAGGTGATGCTCAAAAAAGAAGAGCCGCTGGTAACTGCTCCTCTCGGACAGCTCGTCGAGATAGACGGTCATGATATGTGTGTATATACACAGGGAGAAGGAGATCACACGCTGGTATTCCTTTCCGGAAGCGGTACTCCATCTCCGATACTTGACTTCAAGTCTCTCTACGATCAGATTGGTGATGGCTGCAGGGTAGTCGTTATAGAAAAATTCGGATATGGCTTTAGTGATATAGTAGATGAAGAACGATCCTTCGATACTATGCTCCGACAGGACAGGGAGGCGCTCGAGAAGCTGGGCATCGGTGCTCCTTATATACTGTGTCCTCATTCTATGTCCGGGCTCGAAGCCATACAATGGGCTCAGGAATATCCCGACGAAGTCGAAGCGATAGTAGGACTGGATATGGCACTTCCAGACTTTTATGACGTGCTGGATCTCAAGGGCACGGAGAGAAAGGAGATCCTAAGCGGTATTGCCGTGAAGATGGGGCTACTTCGCATCGTGGATATAGAGGATATGTTCCCGGCCTTTTCATCAGACGGGCTCACCGATGAGGAAAAGGATATATACAGGGCTCTGATGTACCGTATCACCTGTAACAAGGTGATAATAAATGAGAACGAGACCATCACGGAGACCTGTGATAAGATAAGGAGCAGACCGAAGCCGGATGTGCCCACACTTATATTCACATCCGACGGTCGTGATGCCGATGGAGATGGATGGGTGCAGATAGAAGAGGCATATGCGGATGGTCTGACGAATTCAAAAATAATAGAGCTCAACTGCGGACATTATATCCATAATTATGAATATGAACGTATAAGCAAAGAAATGAATGAGTTCATCAAAGGGCTCGGATAATACGCAGGACCGCACCGTATGCCATACGATGCGGTCTGTATGCGTATAACGGATGTATCCTTGGAGATCATAAATAAACCGGTGCTGTTATTTCGTATAACTCTGATTATACGAAATAAATATGTGTAACATACCCACATCAAAGAGCTCATCCCCCTCGGATACACAGCGGCCTGATCGAGCCCGTGTGTCTAAGGAGGATGCATTATAGATCATATTATCTCTTTGAGCACGATATATGCTACGGTAGCTAATGCGTGAGCTTCGACAAGATCTCTGTCGATGATGTAGCAGTCTTTCTCAAGGAGCTTCTTTATCTCGGATACTCGCTCAAAACCTTCCACAGCTTTCTGCATATCAGGGATCACGAAATACGACTGCTGCATTATATGACGTATCTCTGTGCGAAGACCTGTCGGGATATGTTCAGCGTTCTCAGGCTGCTCGAAGCTGTACTCAAAGGGCTTGGAGCCCTCAGCCAGCTTCTGGCTGATATCGTTGGCTGCACGGCGGCCGAACACCAGCGCTTCAAGGAGCGAATTGGATGCCAGTCTGTTGTTGCCGTGGACTCCGGTATGAGCGCACTCGCCCACCGCATAGAGCCCGGGTATATCGGTACGTGAGTCGATATCCACATCTATGCCGCCCATAAGGTAATGCTGACACGGATATATCGGTATCAGATCCTTGCCCATATTGATATCCTGTGTAAGAAGGAACTCAAATATCATCGGGAAACGGTCTCTGAGGTACTCTTCGCCCTTATAGCGTATATCAAGATAGAACTCGTCGCTGCCAGTGCGCTTGCTCTCCAGCATGATCGAATGTGATACGACGTCACGCGGAGCCAACTCCAGCCTGTCGTCATACCTGTCCATAAAGCGTTCCTTGTCGCAGTTGAGAAGATATGCGCCTTCTCCCCTCACTGACTCGGATATCAGGAAGCATTCCCTCGACTTGTCATGATAAGCCGTAGGATGGAACTGTATCAACGAAAGATCCGTGATAGTCGCTCCCAGATCGTATGCGGCAGCTATGCCGTCGCCTGTAGCGATGGCTGAATTGGTGGTATACTCATATACTCTGCCGATACCGCCCGTTGCCAGTACCAGGAAGCGGCAGGTATAGGTGGTATGCTCATCATCATGAAGGACATCGACTGCAAATCCCCCGTTCACCTGCTTGATGCGGCACATGACAGATCTGTCCTTGAGAGTTATATTGTCCGACGCCAGTACAGCGTCTCTAATGGCACGGGTGACCTCAGCGCCTGTGGAGTCCTTATGATGGAATATGCGCCTGCGGCTGTGGCCGCCTTCGAGAGTACGGTCCAGCTCCCCGTTCTCATCGCGGTCAAAGTCAGCACCCAGCTCAAGTACCCGCTCTATAGCGGATGCAGCCTCTGTCACCAGCACGCGGACGGAGCTCGGATCGTTCTTGAACCCGCCAGCCACGAAGGTATCATTGGTATGCAGAGATATATTGTCATCATCGACGGGCTTATATACGGCTGCCACACCGCCCTGAGCGAGCTTGGAATTACACAGCTCTGCCTCGCGCTTAGCAAGCACGAGCACTCTGCTCGTACTAGGCAGATGCAGTGCGGTGAACAGGCCGCCAACGCCTGCGCCGACAACGATCGCGTCATAGTAGTTATCCATGATCAACTATCATCCTTTATGTTACACAGAGGAGCCGGACGATATGCCCTGTCCTCTTTCGATATGTGAACGTACTTATATTATACCACACCGATCGTATTTGTCAAGTGGGATAGCATAGTCAAAAATAACAAAAGGGTTACAACTGATCAAATTTATCCTGCGATATTGACAAACAGCACCAAAGAGTGGTATAATAATAAAGTGTGTATATACACAAATGAACGTCCATCCAGCCGAAGGAGGCTTTTGTTTTGGCCAAGTCAAAGAAAAAGAAACAGAAAAAAAAGACCCATCCCGTCAAGAAGGTCTTCACTGTTATAGGTACTGTTCTTCTGTCATTGCTGCTGATCGCTGTCATCAGCGTATCGATCATAGCAGCGGCGCTGACTGTATATGTGATGCAGTTCAGAGAGAACACGCCTATAGATATAGACCTTGACAGTCTGGATCTTGCCTATACCACGTTCATATACGGCTATGATGAGAACGGCGAGGAAGTCGAGCTCGAGAGCATAAGCCGTGCTGCGAACAGGATACCCGTATCCATCGATAAGGTGCCCAAGTTCGTACAGGATGCCTTCGTGTATGCGGAGGACGAGCATTTCTACGAGCATGCGGGCGTCAACTGGACCCGTACTTTTGGTGCGTTCCTCAACGAGATCACCGACGGTCTGATATACGGTACCAAGCAGGGTGGTTCTACTATCACCCAGCAGCTCGTAAAGAACGTTACTCACGATGAGGAGCAGACCTGGGACAGAAAGCTCCGAGAGGTGTTCAGAGCGTCCGACCTTGAGCGTTACCGCTCCAAGGAGGAGATACTCGAGGCCTATATGAACTGTATCGGTTTCGGCGGCTCCACATCCGGCATACAGGCTGCTTCCCTCAAGTACTTCGGCAAGGAGGTCGGAGAGCTCGATCTGGCTGAGGCAGCCTGCCTTGCTGCTATACCCAAGAGCCCCGAGACTCTCAATCCCTTCCGCGATCCCGAGGCCAACAAGGCTCGTCAGGAATATGTCCTTGGCTCTATGCTCAAGAATGCGGCAATATCCGAGCATGAGTATCAGGCTGCTATGGATGAGGTGCTGCAGTTCCGCGATCCCGATGCAGATCCCAATGCAAATGCCATACAGAACTGGTATATAGATACTGTCATACGCGATGTTACCACCGACCTTATGAATATGCACGGATGCAGCAGAGAAGAAGCGTCCGATATGCTCTACAACGGCGGATATACGATCTATACCCCCATAAACATCAAGATGCAGGAGGAGATCGAGGCCAAGTACCGTGAGTACACCACCTTCTCCGATGTGGTCGTCAGCGATCCTCCCTATTCTGCCTTCGTGGTAATGGACTATACCGGCAACATCCTTGCCATCGCAGGTAATATCGGCGAAAAGTCCGGTTCCAACGTATTCAACTATGCTACCATGGACTACCGTCAGCCGGGCTCCGCGCTGAAGCCTCTGGCAGGCTATGCG
>JAFYEQ010000053.1 GCA_017544185.1 Oscillospiraceae bacterium | reverse complement strand
GGCGTCGATGACGAGGTACGCAAGTCCGTCATGGCTGCCATAGACACCTACAAGGCTATGGGCGCCGAGATAGTCGAGGCCTCCATGCCCTCCCTGAAGTACGCCATAGCTGCGTATTACCTGATAGCCTCCGCTGAGGCATCCTCCAACCTGTCCCGCTACGACGGCATAAAGTACGGCCACCGTGCAGACGTGGTGGGCTCCTACAACGACCTTATCATAGCGTCCCGCAGCGAGGGCTTCGGCGACGAGGTCAAGAGAAGGATCCTCCTCGGCAACTACGCTCTCTCCTCGGGCTACTACGATGCTTACTACGGCAAGGCTATGGGCCTTCGCCAGAAGATCCGCGAGGAATACGCAGAGATATTCACCAAGTGCGACATCATCGTGACCCCCACCGCGCCCAGCGTGGCATACGGGCGTCATGAGAACATAGACGACCCCAAGAAGATGTATCTGGCCGATTTCTGCACCGTCACCGTGAACATCGCATCCCTTCCCGCTATATCCACCACCTGCGGCTATGACGCAAAGGGCATGCCGATAGGTATGTCCATCGTGGGCAGGATGTGGGACGAGGCATCCGTCATCGCAACGGCTGATGCCTTCGAGAAGCAGTTCACACGCATAGGCGCTGCACTTTAAGGAGGACCGCAATGGCTATATCAGATTACATACCCGTTATAGGTCTGGAGATCCATTCCGAGCTCCTCACCACTTCCAAGGTGTTCTGCACCTGCTCCGCTGAGTTCGGCGGCGAGAAGAACACCCGCTGCTGCCCTGTATGCTCGGGCCTCCCCGGCACTCTCCCCGTGATAAACCGCCGTGCGGTAGAGTTCGCCATCAAGGCAGGCTACGCGCTGAACTGCGGCATCAACAAGTTCTCCGTATGGGACAGAAAGAACTACTTCTATCCCGACCTTCCCAAGGCGTACCAGATATCCGAGCTGAACCTCCCCATATGCCTTGCAGGTGAGGTACCCATCGAGTACGAGGAGAACGGCGAGAAGAAGAGCAAGGTCATCCGCATAAACCACATCCATCTGGAAGAGGATGCGGGCAAGCTGGTGCATGACGACCTGAACGGCGTCTCCCTCTGCGACTACAACCGCTGCGGCGTGCCTCTGGTAGAGATCGTCACCGAGCCCGATATGCGCTCCCCCGAGGAGGCAAGGACACTGGTGGAGACCATCGCGCTCCTGCTCCAGTACGCAGGCGTATCCGACTGCAAGATGGAGGAGGGCTCTATCCGCGCCGACGTCAACATATCCCTCATGCGTAAGGACGCTACCGAGTTCGGTACCAGAGCCGAGATCAAGAACGTCAACTCCCTCAAATCCATATACCGCACCATAGAGTACGAGATAAAGCGTCAGGCTCAGATCCTCGACAGGGGCGGCACGATAGTACAGGAGACCCGCCGCTTCGATGCCAACAAGGGCGAGACCAAGTCCATGCGTACCAAAGAGGACGCACATGACTACAAGTACTTCCCCGATCCCGACATCAAGCAGGTCAACCTCCGCGACGAGGATCTGGAGCGTCTCCGCGCAGAGCTCCCCGAGATGCCCCGCGAGAGGACGGCAAAGTATATCGGCTTCGGCATACCCGAGAAGGAAGCAAAGATCATCGTGTCCGACAAGGTGATCTCCGACTTCTTCGAGGAGGCACTGAAGGTATATAACGAGCCCAAGTCACTGGTGAATTTCATCAACGGCGAGATACTCCGCCGCATCAACCTGGGCGAGATCGACAAGACAAATACCAAGTATACCGCTGCCGAGGTGGCAAAGCTGGTACAGATGGCCGACACCGAGAAGGTATCCAAGAACGACGCCAAGGAGATATTCCGTGAGATGGCAGAGAAGGGCGGCGACCCCGAGACCATCGCAAAGGACAGAGGCATGCTGATCGTGACCGACACAGGCAAGGTACTTGAGGTCATCGAGCAGGTGATCGCTTCCAACGAGAAGGCAGTCGGTCAGTACGTGGGCGGCGACGTGAAGGTATTCGGCTTCCTCATGGGCCAGTGTTCCAAGGCTCTCCGCGGCGCAGCTACTCCCAAGGTCATCAAGGAAGAGCTCGAGAAGAAATTAGCGGCCCTCAAGTGAAGCTCGGCAAGAGTTGAACTTTAAGAGTCAAGAGTTGAGATAGTGGGGACATGTGAACTATACCCTTGTCCCTTGTCTCCGGCAACTGCGCCAGCAGTTGCGTCCCTCGTCTCTTGTCCCTTGTCCCTGCAACTGCGTGAGCAGTTGCATCCCATAGTTCCCTATATCATATGAAAGGATCGATATATCATGGCTAAAACATTCATCGTAGAAACATCCGCACGTCACGTACACGTTACACAGGAGACACTGGAGATCCTGTTCGGCAAGGGCGCTGAGCTCACCGTCAAGAAGATGCTCTCCCAGCCCGGCCAGTTCGCATCCGAGCAGAGGATCGACGTGGTAGGCCCCAAGAGGACCCTGTCCAACGTGAGCATACTCGGCCCCATCCGTCCCGAGGACCAGGTAGAGCTGTCCGCTACGGATGCCCGCTCCATCGGCATCGCAGCACCTGTTCGTGAGAGCGGCGACGTTGCAGGCTCCGGCGCGTGCAAGCTGGTAGGCCCCTGCGGCGAGGTAGAGCTGTCCGAGGGCGTTATCGTTGCCAAGAGACACATCCACTTCAACCCCCAGCAGGCTGAGGAGTTCGGCGTGAAGGACAAGGACATCGTATGGGTAAAGATCGAGTCCGACGGCAGGAGCGCTATACTCGGCGACGTTGTATGCAGAGTATCCACCAAGTATGAGCTGGCTATGCACATCGACACCGACGAGTCCAACGCTGTCAGCGCCGGCCCCAACACCGTAGGCGAGATCGTAAAGATCGGCTGATAGGAACGATAAAACGAACAGCAGGATGACGTGAACGTTATCCTGCTGTTTTGTGCCGAGGCTGGGACGATATGTTTGGACGGTCCCGCGGGCGGGGACGGTATAACATCGAGCATCGTAACGGCGCGAATTTTGTGCAAAATACCATATTGAAATAGACTGAGGGATATGGTATAATATAGTGTAGCTTTTCAGATCCGGGCCGACAAGTGGATCTGTCAAGAGAGTATATAAGCGTGATCTGAACGGGGTCATTACGTTCGTTGGAGCCGATTTTCGTGTCTGCGGCTTTGTCACGGTGTCATGATATATTGGAGGAAACAAAAATGGCTAATATCAAGTCCGCAAAGAAGAGAGTAGAGATAATCAAGAAGAAGACTCTCCGCAACAAGAAGATCAAGTCCAACCTCAAGACCATCATCAAGAAGGCTGAGGCTGAGCCTACCGCTGAGAACATCGTATACGCTGTAAAGCGTGTAGATCAGGCTTGCGCTAAGGGCATCATGCACAAGAACAAGGCTGCCCGCAAGAAGTCCCAGCTCGCTAAGAAGCTCCACGCTGCGAAGTAAGTCTAAAACATCAACGGAACGGTCACCGACCGTTCCGTTTTTTTATGCCCAAACGGGTACATTTTATTGCGGGTAGGGCCGACACGCAGGTGCGCCCCTACGGGGAGGACAGGATGTTTGATGGGAGGGCGGACACGAGGGCTCCGTAGGAGACCATGTGCCCCTACGGGGGGGACGGATGCCCCTACAGAGGGAATGGTAAGTGCCCCTACAGGATCGCCGTTCCCATTATCTCAACTCTCAACTCTCAACGTTCAACTCTCGCCGACCCCTGACTCCTAACTCCTCATTCCTAACTCTATCTATAGCTCCCGTGTTCCTGCTTGAAGCGCTGCTTGTCGGCGTACATGGCCTTGTCGGCACGCTTGAACACCAGCTCTACGGTAGCGTCGTCGGAGGCGCTCTGACGATAGTAGCGGTCGATCTGGTCCGCGCTGGTGATATACGCGATCATGGAAGAGCCCGGAGCGGCGGCCGGTACTGTGAGGAATATGAATATATACAGCTTCTTCTGTACGGAAAAGTATTTTTTCTCTGTCTTCATGCCCATCCTCCTGTCGTCAGCGTCCTTTTCTGTATTATACCACATCCCGCGGTCCATTTCAAGTATAAGATCGGAGTATACTAAAAACCGATCCCTGACGGGATCGGTGAGTAAGGGACGAGAGATGCAACTGCTGGCGCAGTTGCCAGGGGCAAGGGACAAGAGACAAGAGAAGAATGATCTTCAACTTTTAGCTTTCAGCCTCTTGGCCTCCGGCCTCCAGATCCAGGACGATGGGTGAGAGCATGATATGTCCCCAGCTGCGGAGCCAGTACTCGCCGGCGATGCCGAAGGCCTCATCGTTGCGTATGGCGAAGGGCAGCACGTCGGGGATGGCGTCACATCGCTCACGGGAATAGAGATGGGAGCGCTGCATCAGGTCTATCTCGAAGAAATATCGCCCGTCCGCAAGCCCCCGCAGGGGGATCGTGGCTGTGACGGTGTTGCTCCCCTCGTGTACCGAGAATGCGGGGGACTCGGTCATGCCGATCCTCGCGCCGTCGCGGCTGAAGAGGATCATCAGCAGGCGCATATCATCATAGTTTCCTGTGGACGTCATATCGAAGGTGACGGTCATATCCTCGTCGGAGCTGTATATATCCCCGTCCCGTGAGAGCTCTGCTCTCACGAAGGACACCTTGCGGCTGATATTATGCAGACGCTTCACATCGGTCAGGTCTGTCACCTGCTCGAAGCTGAGCGTATTGGACTCGGAGTATATCCGTATCGCTTCCTCGGTGTCTCCGCTGTATACCAGCTTCCCCTTGTCCAGCACCACGCAGCGGGTACAGAGCCTGCGTATGGTATCCATATTATGGCTCACGTAGAGTATGGTGCGCCCCTGTGACGTGGACACGTCGTTCATCTTTTCGAGGCACTTCTGCTGGAAGGCCATATCTCCCACTGCCAGCACCTCATCCATGATCATGATCTCCGAGTCCAGATGGGACGCCACGGAGAAGGCCAGCTTCACGTACATGCCGCTGGAGTAGCGCTTTACGGGGGTGTCTATGAACTGTCGGCATTCCGAGAAGTCTATGATGCTCTCCAGCTTGCTGTCTATCTCGCGGCGGGACATGCCAAGTATAGCACCGTTCATATATATGTTCTCGCGCCCTGTCAGCTCCCCGTGGAAGCCCGTGCCCACCTCCAGCATGGAAGCCACGCGGCCGTTGAGCCCGATCGTACCCTCTGTGGGAGCGGTGACGCGGGATATGAGCTTCAGGAGCGTAGACTTGCCCGCGCCGTTCCGTCCTATGATACCGACCCTCTCACCGGCCTCCACATCGAAGGAAACGTCATCGAGGGCCAGGAAGGTCTCGCCGCTCGTGTACTGCCTTGCTCCTATGCGGACCGTGGGGTCCTCCCGACGGCGTATCTTAGCGTGGACGCGCTGCAGCTCCTCCCGCAGCGTAGTACCGCCGATCTGCCCCAGGCGGTACTTCTTGGATATATGGGATATCCTTATCATCGGCAGAGCCATACGCGCCTCCTTGACAGATGACTGTATCATGCAAAGGGACATGGGAATATCCCATGTCCCGTGTCTGTTTATCAGCGGACGGTCATGCGCCTATCTTTGCGGCGAAGTCCTTGCTGATCACGTCGGAGAGAGCCCTTGCGTCAGCCATGGTCTCGCCCTTAGTGGTGAAGTATGCCTTGATCTTGGGCTCCGTACCGGAGGGACGGATGATGACGGATGCGCCGTCGGTCAGCGCGAAGGTCAGCACATCGGACTTGGGCAGCGTCAGCATGGTCTTAGCGCCTGTAGCGGTATCCACAGAGGAGGATGCCTGATAGTCGTCGAAACGTGTAACGTTCAGGCCGCCGATCTGCTTGGGAGGATCTGCACGAAGATCCGACATGATCTTCTTCATCTGCTCCATACCTGCTGCGCCCTCATAGGTGAAGGAGGACTGGGTGTGGAGATATGCGCCGTACTTGGCGTAGAGAGCCTCACGAGCCTGCAGGAGGGATATGCCCTTGGTGCGGTAGAAGGCTGCCATCTCGCATATGAGCATGGATGCTACCACTGCGTCCTTGTCGCGTACATAGGAGCCTGCCAGATAGCCGTAGGACTCCTCGAAGCCGAATATGTACCTGTCTTCCTGTCCCTTGTTCTCCAGGAAGCCGATCTGCTCGCCGATGAACTTGAAGCCGGTGAGGACGTTGATCATCTTCACGCCGTACTCCTCGCATATCTTAGCGGCGATATCGGTGGTGACTATGGTCTTGACAGCCACGGGATCCTCGGGCATGGTACCTGTCTTGGTGCGCTCGGAGCATATGTACTCTAAGAGCAGTGCGCCCGTCTCGTTGCCCGTGAAGAGGACGTAGCCGTCATCGGAAGGAACGGCGATGCCCACGCGGTCGCAGTCGGGGTCGGTAGCCAGAAGGAGGTCGGGCTTCACGGTC
>JAFYEQ010000052.1 GCA_017544185.1 Oscillospiraceae bacterium | reverse complement strand
CGACAGCGGCGATATGGATGTGACCATAATGCGCTCCGACACTAAGATAGAATGCGGCGGCAATGAGATCGTGGGCATAGGCGACGCCAACGGCAGAGGCAATGTCACCACCGATTCCTGCAAGCTGTCGCTGACCATGCTTGCCAAGGCTACAAAGGGCATCATAAGCAAATACGGCAACGTTAGCATGACAGAGACCGTTACCGAGATAAAGACAGGTTGATCATGGATAGTTATAATTTTCATATACCAGACTTCGTGCGCCATTTCAAGCTGAACATACTGCTGGCGGACATGGTGGAGCGTTCTCCGGAAGTGTTCAGGGAGGGCGTGAGGATCGCTTCGGTCTACGGTGCTTTCCCGAATATGTTGTGGAACGGCGGACGGTATATACACGGCAAGATGGATCCCAGGGTGCTGCAGGGGATGATAGAGCAGTTCAATAAGCGAGGCATAGCCCTGCGCTTCACGCTGACGAACCCCATGCTCACCAAGGAGCATCTCTCCGACCCCTTCTGCAATGCGGTGCTCAAGGCCGCAAATAACGGGCTCAACGAGGCCATAGTATTCTCGCCGCTCCTGGAGGAGCATTTGAGAGAAAACTTCCCGGGCATGAAGCTGACGTCCTCCACCTGCAAGCAGATCGAGGATGTGGAGGAGCTGAAGGCAGAGCTCATGAAGGATTATTCTCTGGTGGTGCTGGACTATAACTTCAACAACAGGTTCGATGTTATCGAACAGCTCCCCAACAGAGAAAAGATAGAGCTCCTCATAGATCCCTGCTGCGATCCCCACTGCAAGCGAAGGGGAGAGCACTACCGCTCCATAGGCAGGTCTCATATCAAGCTCAACAGATCTCTCAAACAGAAGGGAGAGCTCATCGACGCGGAGCCCTTCGAGTGTCCGTGTATGCTGAAGAACTTGTACCAGACCACGTCTTCGCCACTACACATCACGCCCGAGGCGGTATATGGCAGGTATACAGAACTGGGAGTGCGAAACTTCAAGATCGAGGGCCGCAGCGTGCCCGACATAAATGTGCTGGAGAACTATATCTACTACATGGTGCGTCCCGAGCACAAGGACGAGGTGCGTCTGGAGCTGCTCCTGAGGCTAACTAAGAATATCAAATACTTCTGATATCACGATCCCCGACAGAGATGTCGGGGATCTGTGCATTATATACATATGCACAATAATATCACATATCCCGATCGGCATATCCTACGAAACGGAAGAAAACTATTGACAAGATCGATCTCTAGTGCTATATTGTATTTAGACGGATATCTAAATACCGTCTTTTACTTGGCTAAGTATTTCGATAAATATCTAAATAACTTGAGGGGGAACGATCATGGATATCAGATTTGATCAGAGCACCATCACAGGGTATGCGCTGAGCGGCATCATAGCGATAGCTATAGCTGCTGCGGCGGTGATAGTATGGAGGGTGCGGACGAAGGAGAAAATAGTCCCGATAGCGGTGGGCGCTTTGACGTTCATAGTGTTCGCGGAGGTACTTAAGGCCATACCTGTGATACCGCTGTTCACATTGGATAATGCAGTATCCAGAGCGATAAACAGCACACCGTGGCTGTACTATCTGGTGGCAGGACTGTTAGCGGGGATATTCGAGGAGACAGGACGATATGCGGCATTCCGCTTCGTGCTGAAAAACCATACCGAGCGCCCTACGGCTATAAGCTACGGCATAGGGCACGGCGCCATAGAAGCGATGATACTCAGTATCGGGACCTTGTCCGTAGCAGCGATAGGCGCCTCTGTCAACAACGGTATGCTCCCTGCGCTCATGGCGAATATACAGGAGGATATGCAGGAGACATATCTTGCGCAGCTGGCGGACTATGCTTCCAAGAGCTTTGGATCGACGATGCTGTGGATACCCGAGAGGATCGCGGCGTTGTTCCTGCAGATAGCCCTATCGGTACTGGTGTTCAGGGCGGTCAGAGACGGTAAGTTCGTGCTTTATCCCATAGCTATGGGTCTGCATGCCCTCATAGACTTCATGTGTGTATTCTACAAAGTTGCTCCTGCAGCATTCGAGATCGGGTTCGTCAGCGTATCTTTAGTGATATTCATAGTTGTGATGCGCACGGTGTATGCCGATGAGCCTTCGGGAGACGGACATGAGAAAAAGAACGATACCGGTATATATGAGGCGTGCTGATGAAGGATGTATGGAACGCTATGGCGGACCCTACCCGCCGCGAGATACTGACATTGCTGCAAAAACATGATATGACGGCAGGGGAGATAGGGGAGAAGTTCGACCTGTCGGGAGCTACCATGTCCCACCATCTGAAGATACTGCGTGAAGCGGGGCTGATACGGGCCGAGAAGGAGAAGCAGACCATAACCTACAGTCTGGATATGACCGTGGTACAGGATCTGATGAAAAACCTTGCTGG
>JAFYEQ010000051.1 GCA_017544185.1 Oscillospiraceae bacterium | reverse complement strand
GGAGATGATCATGATAAAGGGAGTATGACGCTATGAGAGATATCACAGACCTTCCCGCATGGGAAAGGCTCTTCAAGAGGATCGTATGGGAACAGATAGGGGACATACGAGGAAAGAGGATACTTGACTTCGGCAGCGGCGAAGGCGTCACGGCGGATCACTTCGCCGAGCATAACGACGTGACCGCTGTGGAGCCATGGGAGGAGATGCTCTCCGACCGCTGGCAGGATCATGAGTACAGGCAGATCGTGGGCGATGTCACCGCGCTGTCGGATATGGCAGACGGAAGCTTCGATATGGTGATAGTCCACAACGTGCTGGAGTATATAGACGACAAGGCCGCAGTGCTCCGCGAGCTGATGCGGGTAATGGACGACAGCGGATGCATCTCGCTGGTAAAGCACAACAGGAACGGCAGGGTCATGCAGATGGCCGTGCTCTTAGACGATGCCGACAAGGCTAACGACCTTCTGGACGGAAGGAACAGTGCCGCAGCCAAGTTCGGAGAGATAAGGTATTATGAGGACGGGGACATACCCGTATGGGTCCCGGAGCTGATCATAGACAGGGCATACGGCATACGGACGTTCTGGGATCTTCAGCAGCAGCAGGAGAAGCACGGGGATGAGGATTGGCAGAAGAGGATGATGCAGCTGGAGATGCGCGTATCCGAGACGGCGGCGTTTCGGGATATAGCCTTCTTCCATCATCTGATACTCAGGAAAGCATGATACATGATAAGGGGGATGGGTATGGAAACGTTCCTTACACTCATGGCAGATCTTGATGACGATACACAGGAGCGCATGTCTGCGTGGTATGCAGAGCTGTGCAGGGAGGGATTCGTAGGTGTGCAGACCCCGGGACTTCCCTTTCATATAAGCCTTATGACCTATCCTTTGGACAGGGAACAGGAGGCCGCAGAGATCGCACGCAGGACGGCGGCGTCCTTTGAGCCCGTAGACGTGAGCCTCAGTCATATAGGTATGTTCGCGGGAGGGAAGATACTCTTCATCGCCCCTGACCGCAGCAGGGAGCTGGATGCGCTGCACGATGCCTGTGATATAGGACTGCCGCAGGAGTTCCCGTGGACGCCTCATGCTACCATGATCATAGACGAGGCAGAGACGGTACACAGGGCGCTGCCCATACTGGTCAGATCCTTCACGCCGCTCTCGGCAAGGATCACAAGTCTGCATCTGTGCGCGTTCTGGCCCACAAGGGAGATCGTGTCTGCAGAGCTGGGCACAGACAGGTGAGAGCTATGACCATACAAGTATACGACCGCTTCGATACAGACGAGATACGCGGTCTTTATGCGTCGGTGGGATGGAAGTCCTATACCGATGATATGGACACTCTGATGAAGGGATGTGCCGCGTCCCTGACGGTGCTGGCGGCCTATGACGGCGAGCTCATAGGCATTATCAGAGCGGTGGGCGACGGGCATACGATAGTGTTCATACAGGACATCATAGTCCGTCCCGACAGGCAGCGTCAGGGCATAGGCACGGCGCTGATAAAGGCGGTACTGGACAGATGGCCCCATGTCCGTCAGATAGGGCTGGTGACAGACGACACCGAGAAGACCAAGGCATTCTATCGCTCATTGGGCTTTGCGGAGCTGGGAGATATGGGCTGTACGGGCTTTATGATATACAGACGATGACAGGAAAGGAACGACGATGGGAATACCCGATAATATACAAAGACTTATAGACGGCAGAGGATACACGGTCAACGAGATGGGCATGTCAGGCTCGAAGATCATGGTATTCGATGACTGCGTGCTCAAGATAGTAGGTCACAGGCAGGAGAACGAGGATGCTGTGCGTTTGATGCGCTGGCTGGAGGACAAGCTGCCCGTACCGAAGGTGCTCGCCTTTGAGAGCGACGGAGAGCATCATTACCTGCTGATGAGCAAGGTGAAGGGGAAGGTCTCCTGTGACAAGTACTATCTGGAGCATCCCCGTGAGCTGCTGGACATGCTGGCAAAGGCGGTAAGGATGCTCTGGAGCGTGGATATATCCGACTGTCCGCGGTGCAGGGACGTTGATGCCGAGCTCAAGGAAGCACGGTACCGCATAGACCATGGCATGGTGGATATAGAAAACGCGGAGCCCACCACCTTCGGTGAGGGAGGCTTCAAGGATCCAGAGGAGCTGTTCGCATGGCTGGAGACGCATAAGCCCGCGATGGAGCCCGTACTGTCCCACGGGGACTTCTGTCTGCCGAACATATTCATAGACGGCGACAGTATAGGCGGCCTGATCGACCTGGGCGATACGGGCATCGGCGACAAGTGGAGAGACCTGGCCCTGTGCTGGCGAAGCCTGAAGCATAACTTCGACGGCACCTACGGCGGCAAGGTCTATCCCGACTTCGATCCTGATATGCTGTTCGACGTGCTGGGAATAGAGCCCGACAGAGAAAAGCTCAGGTATTATCTATTGCTGGATGAACTGTTCTGACCGTGACTGTGGGGGAGACTATGAAGACACTGTATGTATCAGACTTAGACGGCACTCTGCTCAGATCCGATGAAAGGATATCTGCCTTGTCATGCGAGGTGATAAACGGTCTGGTGGAGAAGGGGATGCTGTTCTCCTACGCTACGGCCCGTTCCCTGATCACCGCTAAAAAGGTCACAAAGGGGCTGAGTGCCCGTATACCGCTGATCATATACAACGGGGCGTTCATCGTGGACAATGTGACAGAGGAGATACTGCTGTCTACATTCTTCGATGACACGGTACAAGACCTCCTCGATAAGCTCTTCGGTGCGGGGATATACCCCATCGTATACGCCTATATCGACGGCAGAGAGAAGTTCTCCTTCGTGCCCGAGCTGTGTACCGAAGGCATGAAG
>JAFYEQ010000050.1 GCA_017544185.1 Oscillospiraceae bacterium | reverse complement strand
GTGAAGCTGTGGCGTCTCCCCCTGTCCATATGGTGCGTGTTCCCGCTGATCAGCTTTTTCTTCATGAGCATCGGCGAGGACATCGACTTTGCATATCTGTTCATACTGCCGTTCTATTACATATTCCTCGGGATCTTCGCATATATATACCTCTTCCCGCTGATAGTCTGCGATGATCTGCTTCGCGCCGCTCACGATACGGAGACGGGCACGAAGGAGAGCATCGGCTCCCGTCTTGGCTACTGGAACGTCACAGCTGCGTTCCTGTTATTATTGGCCGTGATACTGGGCTGCGTTGCCGCCAGTGATGTGACGGTACGCGACCAGCTCAAGAGAGCCGAGTTCGACAGCTATTCCTCTGCCATGGCCGAAAAGCAGGCCAAAGGCGCTGTACATATCCGCGCAGACGCAGGGCTCGATATAGCCGACGTGATGGAGTATACATACGAACATCAGGTGACCGACTGGACATACTGCCCCGATGAGAGCATGGAAGGCCAGTGGTCCCGCCTCTTCAGCGATGACGCGGAGATACGGGCATATGACCATATCCGCGATAACGGCGGCAGCTACGAGATGACCGTGGTATATGACGGATACGGCTATACCATCAGCACGGGAGACCGGGGGCTCACTATAAACAGCTCCTACTACCGCGAGGACGAGAACGGGCAGCAGATAGAGTACACCGCTCCCTATCCCGAGGATGAAAGGCGGCGGTCATTGTGGTGAGAAAAGTCATAGCAGCGGCGCTGACATTAGTATGTCTCGGCGTCACGCTCCTGATCGACCGCGAAGAGATCGTCGGCAAGTTAAATGATATAAGATCCCGGAGCTCCCGCTCCACCTATACAGACACAGATCGGTACGACCGTGACTACACGGCCGGCACCGCAGAAAACAGACCGTCCGCAGATACCCCCGTCTCGGGTCTCCCCGGGACCAATACCGTAAAGGACTACGACCCCGTAGAGTGCGATCTGGTCAACATGACCGATATGGACGAGTACTACAAGGACGGCATACCCCTCACCGACAACGGTATGTACATATACTCCCACAATGAGGTCATGCTCACCAACGGAAAGATCGGCACTATCGACCTGGTGGCCTATGATATGGAGGAAAAGGACGGGAAGAGATATTTCTCCGGGCACAACTACACCCATTCCTTCTTAAAGGACACGGGCGGAGTGAAGCATCCGCAGGAGTATGACTCCGATGTTAGAGACTGCCTGTCCTTCAGGGCTGAAGGCCCCTTCAAGCTGAGATTTGACGACTACAACGACGATGGCAATGCAGACTACGTCCTCCGCGTCAGCGACCCCACAGACGGCGGCGCATACTACGTGTTGGACTATACCATAGCCGATCACTACTTCGACTACGGTCTGCATTTCTACTGGTCGGACATAAAGACCATGGCTGACTCTGCCTTCTTCGTGTACGGCGAGACTGACCAGTCCATACGCTTCAGACATATAGACAGAGATCATTTCTTCTTCATCACCCGTGACGAAGAGGGCCGCAGGACCGTATCCATCGTGGATAAGGAGTTCGGCCAATATAAAGGGGACGACCTTTTCACTGACGGTAGGGTCTGGTGTGCGGTATACGATGAGGACGGACTGCGCTTCGACGCGGTCAACAGATGGACAGACCGCTCGGGCGACTATCCCGATGTAGGCGTATACACGGGATCTGCACATGTGACCGTGAGAGAGCTAGACGGCAAGGTTTGGCGCAGGACGGGCTATGAGACCGTCGTTACGTTCAGCGCCAAGGATGATATGATCTCATCCGCTCCCGTTCCCTATACCTGCCGCAAGGGCGAGTATCAGGCAGAGCTGCGGCTGGATGACGGCAAGATCGTATACGTATGGTGGATCGTCAGATGAGGTCACATGATAAAGATATGCTGACAGAGATAGAAAGGATACAGCATGAACAAAAAAGAGATAAACGAGATAAAGAAGAACTTCAACAAGGACTCGGGACTGTTCACGATAAACCGCGTAGTCATGGCATTCGTGGACGGCGAGAACAATATACGCTGCACGGTCAACAAGGGCTTCCATGAGCTGGAGCCCGATAAAGCCGAGGTGATAACGGAGACCCTGAAGAAGTCCCTCAGCGGCACTCTGGGCAAGAACCTGAACGAGTACCCCTTCCCCAATGAGTCCTATGAGGAGGGCGGCGCACAGCATATCCTCTATGATGCCATAAAGACGAAGTTCGCAGACGAGGAGATCACCACAGCTTTCCTGAACAGGATCGCGTCCAACTACGCGCCCGGCACCGCCTACGCCATAATAGCGGGGATATGCACCTATACCGTCATACGCCGCGCCAAGGACGACACCAAGACCGACGACGACTTCGAGCATACCTTTATGGTCACGGCCTGCTGCCCCTCTCAGACAGGCGACGACGGGCTGTACTACGACAGCGAGCAGGTGAACATATCCAAGAAGCTCAACAATGAGATGATCATATCCAAGGCTCCTCAGGACGGCTTTTTCTATCCCGTGTTCTCCGACAGACAGACGGATATCAACTACGTGATGTACTATACCAAGTCGCCCAAGAAGCCGAACCTGTCTATGGTGGAGGACGTGCTCGACTGCACCTTCCAGTACACCGCTGACGGCGAAAAGGAACGCTTCCATGCGGTGCTCACCGCGGTGTGCGGCGAGGAGCTGGACTATACCGTCATATCCACCGTCAATGAAATCATAGAGGATGTCATAGCTCAGAACAAGAACGAGACCGAGCCTCCCGTGGTGGATGCTCCCAGGCTCAAGAGCATACTCTCCGAGGCGGGCATCAGCGAGGAGCGCATAAAGGCCATAGACGAGACCTACGAGCAGATCGTAGGAGAAGGTCAGCTCCGCGCATCCAACCTGGTGGAGACGAAGATGACCCTCGCAGCGTCTGCGATCACCGTCAACGTGGGCAAGGATGCCACAGATAAGGTGCGCACCTCTGTCATAGGCGGCAGGAAGTGCCTCGTGATAGACCTTGACGACCCCAACCTCACCATAAACGGCATAGACACCACCGTCGATATCAAGGGTGACAACGATGAATGATAACTACAACAGCGACGTAGGCGATAAGCTGGGGCGCATCGCCGAAACGATCATATCCGACTACTCCAACGGCCGCGATATAGACCGCTACAACAGCTTCACGCAGCCCGACAAGGACGTGATCGTACGCGTCATCGGACAGCTGCAGAACATCATATTCCCCGGCTACTTCAAGAACCGCAGCTACAAGGTATACACCGTCCGCAACAACATCACCATGCAGCTGGAGGACGTGCTGTACAACCTGATACGCCAGATCTCCATAGTCCTGCGTTATACAGGCGGGTGCGACATACCCGAGAGCGAGACGGAGAAGTGCGCGGAGAGAGTAGCGCTCCAGTTCCTGGGCAGGATCCCTCATATACGCGAGTATATCGAGACCGATGTGGAGGCCACCTATGACGGCGACCCCGCTGCCTTCAACAAGGACGAGATCATATACTCCTACCCCGGACTCTATGCTATAATGGTGTACCGTCTGGCACATGAGATGTTCCTGCTGGGCGTGCCCCTGATACCCCGTATCATGACCGAGCACGCACACAGCGTCACAGGTATAGACATACACCCGGGCGCTACGATAGGCAAGTACTTCTTCATCGACAACGGCACGGGCATAGTCGTGGGCGAGACCACTCAGATAGGCGATAACGTGAAGATATACCAGGGCGTTACGCTGGGCGCTCTCTCCACCCGCGGCGGTCAGACCCTCCACGGAAAGAAGCGCCATCCCACCATCGAGGACAACGTGACCATATACTCAGGCGCGTCGGTGCTGGGCGGCGAGACGGTCATCGGCCATGACGCCGTGATCGGAGGCAACGCGTTCATCACATCCTCCATACAGCCCAACGCCCGCGTATCCATCAAGAACCAGGAGTTCACCGTGAAGTACGGCAAGGCCCATACCGTTGAGGTCACGGGCATCGACGATGACGACAGCTGGTTCTACGTGATATAGCGCTGTACCCGATAGGTACAGGAACGATCCAGTAGGATGGGGGCTTGCCCCCACCGCTCCAGACCGATAGGTAAGGGGGAGCTCTATGAAAAAGATATGCTGCCTGCTGGCGGCGATCATGCTCACTGCCTGTGCAGGGCAGGACAAGACGCCCGAATATACCACAGCCATCACCGATGCTCACGAGATCGTGACATCGGCCGCCACAACGTCCTCCGACGTAACTACCATATCCAAAGATCTGTCGGACCCCTACGGGGACGGCGGCGTACATACACAGGCTGTGACAGACGTGGAACTTATAGATACCGTGATAAAAGAGGAGACCTCATCCGGGCAGACAGCGCCCGAGACGGATGCTCCCGCGGAGACAGTGCAGGAGGCTCCTGCAGATAAGCCGGCGGCTACGCCTCTGGCTGCTTCGAATATGGAACAGAGCGGCGACGTCACCGTCACAGTCACCCGCATGGGGGGCTGGAACGATGGAAAGAGCGACTTCGCTCAGTTCGACGTGGTCGTAAAGAACAAGGGCAAGAAGGACGTATCGGGCTGGACGGTCACTATACCCTCCGGCAGTGCCGTTATCGATCAGTCCTGGAACACGACCATATCCTGTGAGGGCGGAACGATCACTGCGGGTCCCGTAGACTTCAATACCGCTATATACGCCGGACAGGACGCATCCTTCGGCATGATCGTCCGCGACCCCGACGCCATCAACGTCAGCGGCGCATCAGTGGTATGCGCCTTCGGGACCATAGTCCAGAACTGGGGCGGCAGCAGCGGGAACACCGTGCAGTCCTCCCCCGCCAAGGATGTGCCCCCTCCCACCACCGATGACTGGCTCCATGTAAAGGGCAACAGGATCGTGGACAGCAAGGGCAAAGAGGTCTGGCTCACGGGCATCAACTGGTTCGGCTACAACACAGGCACCAACACCTTCGACGGGCTCTGGGCATCGGATCTGAACACGTCCATAGCGGCTATTGCCGACCACGGCTTCAATCTGATCCGTATACCCTTCTCGGCGGAGCTGATAAATAAATGGGCTGCGGGAGAATACCCCGATGCCAACTACAATCACGCATATAACTCATACCTCAATGATATGACCTCGCTGGAGATATTCGACTACGTGGTGGGACAGTGCCGCGCCAACGGCCTCAAGATCATGATAGACATACACTCTGCAAGGACCGATACCATGGGGCATATGAAGAACATGTGGTACGACGGTGACGTGTCCGACAAGGACTACCGCGCCGCTCTTGCATGGATGGCAAAGCGTTATAAGGACGACGATACCATCATCGCCTTCGACCTGAAGAACGAGCCCCACGGCAAGCCCAACGAGTCTCCCCGCGCAAAGTGGGACGGCTCCAAGGACAAGGACAACTGGAGATATCAGGCGGAGCTGGCTGCCAAGGCCGTGCTCGACCAGGACCCCAACGTGCTGATCATGGTGGAAGGCATAGAGATATACCCCAGAGATACCAAGGCCAACGGTGACTTCTCCTCCACCGACCCGGGAGACTATACCAGCACATGGTGGGGCGCCAACCTGCGGGGCGTGAAGGATCATCCCGTGGATCTGGGCAAGTATAAGGACAAGCTGGTCTACTCCCCCCATGACTACGGCCCTGCTGTATATCAGCAGGAGTGGTTCAAGGGAGACTATACCTTTGAGAGCCTGAAGAAAGACGCCTGGAACGACAACTGGCTGTACATACACGACAGCGGTACAGCTCCCCTGCTCATCGGCGAATGGGGCGGCTTCATGACCCAGCCGAACCTGAAGTGGATGGAGATGCTCAGGCGGCTGATCAAGGAGGAGCGGCTGAGCCACACCTTCTGGTGCTTCAACGCCAACTCGGGCGATACGGGCGGTCTGGTCAAAGATGACTTCGTCACATGGGACGAGGAGAAATACGAGTTCGTAAAAGATGTCCTCTGGCAGGAGAACGGCAAGTTCGTCGGCTTGGATCACCAGATACCCCTTGGCGAGAACGGCAAGACACTTGGGTGACCTGACACACAGGACTTTAGGAAAACACTGGATAAGTATCTCTCCGCCGCCTACGGCGGCGGAGAGATACGGTAATACCTAAAATGTAAACATGGATATTTGTTTTATCCGGCGTTTCCTTAGATACTACTTATACGTTATACGGAGGATATATATGAAAGCGGTAGTAACTGTTATAGGCAAGGATGCTGTGGGCATACTTGCGAAGGTGAGCGGTATATGCGCCGAGAACAACGCCAATGTCACCGATGTGACGCAGAGCGTGCTGCAGGATATGTTCGCAATGATAATGCTGGTGGACATCACCAACATCAACGGCTCCTTCACGGCTCTGCAGGACAAGCTGACGGAGCTGGGCGACAGCCTTGGACTGAAGATACACACCATGCATGAGGATATCTTCAACACCATGCATACCATCTGATCGGAGCATACTGATGATAAACGTTTACGATATACTTGAGACTATACGCATGATACAGGACGAGTGCCTGGATATACGCACCATAACTATGGGCATATCCCTCTTAGACTGTATCGACAGCGACATGGACCGCGCCTGCGAGAAGGTATACGACAAGATATGCAGATGTGCGTCCCGTCTGGTGCCCGTGGGCGAGGAGATCGAGAAGGAGTACGGTATACCCATCATCAACAAGCGTCTTTCCGTGACTCCCATCGCTATGATATCCGCTGCCTGTGACGGCTCTCCCGTAAAGTTCGCTCATACCATGGAGCATGCTGCCAAGGAGTGCGGCGTCAATCTGATAGGCGGATACTCCGCACTGGTGCAGAAGGGCTTCTCCTCGGGCGACGAGAAGCTGATACGCTCTATACCGCAGGCTCTGGCAGAGACCACCTGTGTATGCTCCTCGGTCAACATCGGCTCTACCAAGACAGGCATAAATATGGATGCCGTAGCCCTTATGGGACGCATCGTCAGGGAGACAGCCGAGGCCACCGTGGATGACCGCTGCTTCGGCGCTGCAAAGCTGGTGGTGTTCTGCAATGCGGTGGACGACAACCCCTTCATGGCGGGAGCCTTCCACGGCGTGGGCGAGCCCGAATGTATGATAAACGTAGGCGTATCGGGCCCGGGCGTTGTGCGTGCTGCCCTCGCCAAGTATCCCGATGCTGATATAACTCAGCTGGCGGACATCATAAAGAAGACCGCCTACAAGATCACCCGTGTAGGTCAGCTGGTAGGTGTCACCGCGTCCGAGAGACTGGACGTGCCCTTCGGCATAGTCGACCTTTCACTGGCACCCACTCCCGCTGTCGGCGACAGCGTGGCGTATATACTCGAGGAGATGGGTCTTGAGCGCTGCGGATGCGCGGGCACTACCGCATGCCTGGCTATGCTCAACGACGCTGT
>JAFYEQ010000049.1 GCA_017544185.1 Oscillospiraceae bacterium | reverse complement strand
CTCCAGCTCTATGCGGTCTGCTATGTCAAAGGGCTTGTAGAAGCTGATGTGGAGCCCCGAGAACATATCCTTCAGTACGTCCTGGGCGGCGATGCCGACGATGGCTGCTATGACCGCGGTACTGCCGAGGAGGGACTTGAGTATATCGTCTCCCGCCAGAGGAAGGATTATGCACACCACGAACAGCACTATAGATACTACCTTTTCCATGAACTGGAACTGCAGCTGCTTGCCGTGCTTTCGCTCCAGCCTTCTGAATATTCTCTTGTTGAGCTTGAGCACCAGCGAGAATATCAGTATGAGCAGGCCGACGAATAAGAGCACTACGACGACCGTGACACCGATCGCCATCAGAGCCTGAGGCACGGAGGACCCTTCCAGCGCATCCAGCTGCTCGGGCAGATCTATCATGAACTTGAAGTCATCTATATATCTCATAAACCTATCCATATCTAATATCTCCATATTATGTGACGATACTATATGTATCGTTCTATTATACTATCCCGCTTCTGATCGTTTCGCTGTGCTGTAAAGAGATGCAACTGCTTGCGCAGTTACTATCGACAAGGGACAAGGGGTAGGGGAAGAGTGATCTTCATCTTCTAGCTTCCAGTCTCTTGATCTCTAGCCTCCGGAGATATGCGACTGCTGCCTCCTGCCCTCTCATCTACCCAAGGTCCAGATCAAGCATGATCATATGGTCTTCGGGACAGAATGATCTTTGCATACGGTCATTTTACCATATTATTGCAAAATAGTCAATGCTTTTGAAAAAATAGGAGACGGGAGACATAGGATAGAGACCTGAAAGCATAAAAAGGGTCTGCTGCGTGATGCAGCAGACCCTCGGTCTTATTGTATAGCTATGCGCTTGGGAGCGGTGATCGCGGGCTTTGGCTCCTTCTTCGGGACGGTGATGCTCAGTACACCGTCGGTGTACTTGGCCTTGATGTCCTCTTCGGTGATATCATCGCCTACATAGAAGCTCCTCTTCATAGAGCCCGACCAGCGCTCACGGCGTATGATCTTGCCTTCCTTGTCCTTGTCCTCGGTGCCGTGTCCCTTCTGGGCGCTCACGGTGAGATAGCCGTCCTTCAGGTCGAGAGCTATCTGATCTTTGGAGAAGCCCGGCAGGTCTATCTCAGCCTCGAAGCTGTCGTCATGCTCCTTCACATCGGTCTTCATGAGCCTGTCAGCGTGCTTGCCGTAGATCTTGCGGTCAAGGTCGTCGAACTCTCTGAAGCTCGGGAAGCTGAACAGATCGTCGAAAAGATCGTCTTTGAACAATGCGGGTGTCAACATAGGTCATTCCTCCTTGATACTGTAACAAAAATGTTTTAGCATCGGGACGGAGGCGGCGGACGTCAGCGGATACATACCGTATCGGTCCTTCTCTGTTCCTTTGTTGTACACATTATATCACTATGGATCAGCACTGTCAAGAGGAGAGTGCTAATTTTCTCATAACTTTCAAGATCTTCACATGGGTGTCACATTAGAGCATAGTGCATAGATCTGGTGGGTAAATTTTGTGCCGTATGACCGAAATATATCCATTCCCAGATCTGTATCATATATAGATCGGGAGGTGTCGTATATGTACGATATAAGAAAAATGGCAAGGACAGCACTATGCTCCGCTGCGATGATATGCATCGGAGCGTACATGACGCACAGCGTAGGAGCTGCTGCGTTCTTTGAAGGGGAGGCACCGCACAGGGAGGCGGATATATATGCAAAGGAGCAGTACCTTACAGGAGCAGCATCGAGCACGATAGGAAATACATCGCAGATAACACTGGGAGCAGGCTTCGCTCCCTATGGGATCGGGGAAGACGGACAGCTTCGTCCCTTTGACAGATATGAGGTCTATTGGTATCCACTGATCGCAGATGATCATGTGGTCGGTCTGATGAGCATCCACAGGGAACACGGTAATGATACATGGAATTGCGTCGTGGGCGTGAACAAGTTCCTCACGGGACTGGACAAGTACGCATCGTCGGCACAGAGCCCTATCGCAGTCGTGATATGCGAAGGGTACTTCGCTTTGAAGGACGGAGAGCTCATAGATGTGTTCGAAGCGTATCCGCGTGACGAGAAGGTGTTCACAGAAACGAAGCAGCTGCTTGGGTCGGGGGATATGGTCTTCGCCGAGCGCAGCAGCAACATTGCTGTGCAGAGCTCTAATGACCTTGTCGATGCCCTATCGGGTACAGCAGACGGGATATACCATTTGAACGGTGAACTCTTTATAATAAGAGATGGTAGCTTTGCCACAGGCTGGCAGGACTACGAAGGTAGACGATATTGGGCACACAGCGACGGACGTCTCGCCGTCGGGACGGTGTCCATCGGCGATGAGATCCACCGATTCGGCGATGACGGAGCATGGATCGGAGCCTTTACGGGCCGGTGTACTACATCCAAGGGGACACGATGCTACAAGGACGGCAAGCTCCTCAAAGGTAAAATGAAAGTCGGCGGTAAGACAGTCACCACCGACGATGAGGGATATATCATAGCATGACACAAAACAGCACCACGCAAAACGTGGTGCTGTTTCGTCTGGTCTGTATATGGATCACTGATAGGGAGGAGATATGGTCTGAGATCCATCGGGGCATATGCCATCATAGCTGGTCATGTCGAATATGTGAGCCCGTTTTATGATGACGCTCGTCCCTTGTCCCTTGCCCCTCGTCCCTTTACCGCACAACGTTGTCAGATGCAGGATATCATCATATAGGTATATCCGGCAGTGTGGGGACGTTGTCGCTCTCTGTAATGATATCCGGCGAGTCCGATGCGCTCGTCGTACTGAACACTATCACTTCTATCTCCGGGGAGACGTATGTATCAGTCATATTATCCACCCCTTCCTTAATCTTGTGTGAGCGCATCCGCTGCCAGACCGTAGGCGTATACCGCCTTGACGGTATCGCACAGCTTGTTGTCGGTCGATGCGTTCTTCAGTACGATGTACGCATAGGATATCGGATAGAACGATATATCCACGCCGTCGATGGTGAGAGTGTGCGCAGTGGTCAGCTTGTCGGCCGCGATATCGTTCACAGCCACACAGTACCTGTCGCCGGACTTCCTGACAGTCGTGCTCTTTCCGTCCAGCTTGATAGTGTGGCTCTTGATGCCGTCGGATACCTTGAAGTATATCCTTGCGGTCATTCGCGAGTCGAGCCGCAGGTCCATGCCCGCTATCGTTACGGTCTCGGGCAGGTCATCGGGCGGTACTATCGCATATCTGCTGATGCTGTCAGCCGTGATGCCGGGCAGAGGATCTGCCTTGGTAAGGTCAGCTCCGATATCGAAGTAGTTCGCTGCGTATGCGCCGTAGGTATAAGTAGCGCCCGCCAGCCTCTTCTGTTTGTCGGTCAGCCTGTCGGAGGCCTTTGCCAGATCAAGATAATCATTGATCGAGAAGCTGAAGGCATCATTGTCGAAGCGTACCCTGTCTGATGCCCTGTAGAGCGGGAGCGTGTCGCCGTTGGCGTTCTTCAGCGTCAGCGTCACCTTGTCGCCCATCTGCGTGCCGTACAGCTTGTAGGTGAATACGTACATACCATCCACGGGAGCCATGTCGGAGAGATCATAGTACACGGGATCAGCAGCGTATACCTCGCTGCCCTTGGAGCCCTTGAGCACCGCCTTGACGGTCCTGCTGTCGCCTACCATCACCTTGAAGTTGAGCCGCAGCTCACCGCCGAGGGATATGTTGGCCGCGCTCACATAGTTGCGTGACTTCTCGAACTCTGCCGTCACCGTCACATCCGCTTCGGGCATGGTGAACGTGTACTTGTCCGTATCTTCGCCCGTGCCCTGTGTGAGCGTGAGGGACTTCTCCTCGCCCGCCTCGGTGTACTTTGCGGTCAGGCTGTCTGCCTTAAGGTCGTAGCCCGCATCGGGAGCTATGGAAAGAGTTACCGTATCGCCCTTGTCTGCCTTGTCGTGGTCGGAGGTGACACTGCCGTGTTCAGTATCCTCTACGGTGACGGTATGCTCCTTGGACACCAGCTCAGCCTCGCCGTCTGCACCGATGACCACTACATAGCTCTCATCGTCGCTGACGAAGTTGGATGCGCTGCCTTGAGCGCCGTCGCCGCTGTTTGCTCTGAGTCCCGATGTTATGACGCCCGGGGACTGCATGGATACGTGTATCTCAGCGTCCTTGTCCAGCTTGCCTGCCACAGTGATGACCTTGCCCGAGGGAAGGTATACGTTGGAGGTCTCGTTGGAAGCCTTGTTGTCCTTGATGATCACCTTGCCCGATACCTTGAAGGTGCCGCCCACGTACACGCCGCCGCCGTTCCTGCCGTCAACAGCGCACACTTCCTTGGTGGCGTCCACGGGTACGAAAAGTCCTGCCTCATTGCTGCTTATCTCGCCGCCGCTCATGATGAGCTCGGCACCGTCGGCGATGTATACGCCGCCGCCGTCACCGTAAGCCACGTTCTCTGTGATCTTGCCGCCCTTGATATAGGCTGTGCCGCCGGAGGATATGTATACCGCACCGCCGCGCAGCTCGCCGACAGTACCGTCGTTCAGGGCGAAGTTAACTGTAGAGTTGGCTTTGACTGTGCCGCTCTCAAGGGTGAAGGAGCCGCCGCTGCCTACATATACGCAGCCGCCGTCGATGATGTTGGCGCCATTTGTGACCGTGCCGGACCCGGAGTCCGAGCTGTCCTTTACGGTGAGCGAGCATCCTACCACATTGAACGCATTGAGCACCTCTGTGTAGTTGAGCCATGGGAGGTCCATGGGGTCCTTGTAGCTGCGGTTATCTATGCCGTTGGCGGAGAGCTTGTGGCCGTTGAGATCCAGTGTCGCATCCCTGAGGATGTTCATGGTCTTGTTCTTCTTTGCAGCCTTCACATCCTTCAATATCTCATCATCAAGGGAGCAGCTGCCTTTGCTGTTGAGCAAGTAGTCCACATAGCTCCATTTGGAGTTCCATACGGGCTTGATCTCGGTGGGGATACTGATGACGATCTTATCTCCCGGAGCCTTTCCGTCGAAGTCGGGCAGATCGGAATGCTCGAATACTACCTTCAGCTTATTGCCGCTGGGGATGAGCTTTGCCTCCGTAGAGACGTTCCATTTGACCGCTATAAAGTTCTCTCTGTACCAGCTTATAGGGAGGAGGGTGTGTTCAGTACCCTGTGCTACGAATGAGGGATCTGGCGTCTGAGGTGGTGCCCCCTTCAATGTCTTATCATCTGCTATCGTTACGCCCGCATCGTAATGTATGGGGACAGGTATATCTGCCTTGATCCTTATCCTTGAGTCGGGGTCGTGGGGATCAAAGTGTACCGATGTGACCCTACTGCCGTCTTTGAGCCATCCGTCGAGCCTGAGGTACAGATCGCCGTCGTATTCCCACGGAGACGCCTCCGGGGGATCATAGTCTGCGCCTTCATCCACTCCATGGGGGAGGCGTACCTCGATCGTGAACATCCCCGCGTCTACGCCCTCGCCGAAGGTGAAGCCGAGAGCTTCCATGTCGGCGTACAGCTCCACGATAAAGGGATCGACCGTTTGCGTGCTGTGGGAGCCGTCCCCCAGCGT
>JAFYEQ010000048.1 GCA_017544185.1 Oscillospiraceae bacterium | reverse complement strand
GGACATATAGGCGTCATCTGTATGCACTGTATATCCGGGGCGACTATGGGTCCTCCCGCAGACAACGCATATGCGGTAGAGCCCGTAGGAGTGGAGAATATGATGCCGTCGGCACGTACCGAGGATACTACCTCTCCACCACATACCATATCGTAGTCGCACAGTCTTCCCACCGCAAGTATGACGATATCGTTCAGCGCCGTGTATACCTCCGACTTACCGCCCGAGGTGTATACGCACTCCAGCATCATCCGCTTCTGGGAGGTATAGTCACCGTCTGCCAGCCGCGCGAGCTGATCTAAGCCGTCGCTCTCGATCGACGCCATGAAGCCCAGCCTGCCTGTATTTATGCCCAGCAGTTCCTTATCGTACCTCGCAGCGTAAGATGAGGCCTCCAGTATAGTACCATCGCCGCCTATGGCTACGATGATATCGCACTTGGACGTGACCTCATCGGGATCTGCGAACTTCACATGGGGACAGTCGGGGAAGCTCTTCTCAAGATCACTGTACGACCACACCTCTATACCGAGGCCGTGGAGTATATCGCATACCCTTCGGGTGGTATCGTATGCATTCTTCTTTGAAAAATTAGGATGTACGACAGTTATCATATCTATCTCCATCATTCTCCATCATTCTCCATCATCGCTTGACGATATGCATCAGGTACTCGGTATTCCCTGTGACGTTGCCCTTGCCGCCGCCCTTCACGGGAGACAGTGTGACGCCCTTCACGATAAAGCCCACTTCCTCAGCAAAGGCGCATATCTCCTCCGTTACCCGTTTGCCGACGGATGCATCACGGACTATGCCGTTCTTCCCTAGATCTGCCCGTCCGCATTCGAACTGAGGCTTTATGAGCATCACAGCACCGTTCCCGCTGTCAAACAGATCACTTGCCACCGGCAGCACATACCTCAGGGATATGAACGACACATCACAGCCTATAAAGTCTATCGCCTTGTCGAAGCTTTCACGGCTCACATCGCGGATGTTCACGCCCTCCATAGAGCGCACCCGCCCATCGTCCGCAAGAGACGGATCCAGCTGATCGTGGCCCACGTCCACTGCGTATACGAAGGATGCGCCATGCTGCAGCATACAGTCGGTAAAGCCTCCGGTAGATGCGCCTATATCAAGGCATACACGTCCGTTCAGGTCTATGCCGAACTCCTCCAGAGCACGCTCCAGCTTCAGACCGCCGCGGCTCACATACCTAGTATCATCGGTGTATGATACCTCTTCATCCGTCACGTCGTATGCCGCCTTGGTGATCACTGCGCCGTTGACCGTGACAGCCCCCTGCTTTATGAGCCTTCTTGCGGTCTCGCGGGACTTCACGGTCTGAGCGAGATATACATCCAGCCTCATCCTATGATCTCCGCTATGCTATTCCTGTCAAGGGAGTTCATCTCCAGCTGCCTTGCCACCGTTGCCTGAGGCTCGAACCTGTCCAGCGCCTTTACGATCACGCTGCGCTTCTTGCCGTCAGATGCCAGCACTGCTGCGATATGCTCTCCTATGCCGCCGTGCTCCATGCCCTCTTCGAAGATATACACCTCACTGTACCCGCGGCATATCTCTATGATATCCTCTGACAGCGGATATATCTTCACAAGGCGAAGCACCGAGCATTTGATGCCGTTGTCATGCACTGCGGCATATACCTCTGCGCCCACACGTCCGTAACTTATCGCGATCTTTTGGGACTTTGGAGCCTTCTCGTAAAGATAGTTCTCCTCAGTGCCCTTGGTATGTATCTCGTGACCCTTGGGATAGCGCACACAGGCTATGCCCTCGGTCTCGTACAGGGCATCATAGAGCGACCTGCGAAGCTCCGGGAAGGTCACGGGCGAATATATCGTCACGTTGGGTATGCCTGTGAGCATGGACACATCAAATGTGCCCTGATGGGTCTCCCCGTCCTCGCCCACAAATCCCGCACGATCTATACAAAGTACGATATGCTCATTTGCTATGGCTGCGTCATGTATTATCTGATTGTAGGAAAGCTGCAGGAAGCTGGAGTATACCGCGAACACGGGGATACATCCTCCTGCCGCCAGG
>JAFYEQ010000047.1 GCA_017544185.1 Oscillospiraceae bacterium | reverse complement strand
TATTCGAGGGACGTACAACAGGTACTCCCATAGCCATGGAGATACGCAACAAGACCCAGCGCTCTGCGGACTACAGTGAGATCGCAAGGGTATACCGTCCGGGACATGCGGACTATACCTTCGACGGTAAGTACGGCTTTCGCGACTACCGCGGGGGAGGACGTTCATCAGGGCGTGAGACGGCTGCAAGGGTGGCTGCAGGTGCAGTGGCAGCAAAGCTGCTCTCACGTCTGGGGATAAGCGTACAGGCGTATACCCGCTCCATCGGAGAGATATGCATACAGGATATGGATATGTCCTACGTGGACAAGACACCGCTGTATATGCCCGATGCTGCCGCAGCCGAGGAGGCTATGGCATATCTGGACAAGCTCCGCGCCGAGGGCAACTCTGCAGGCGGCGTGGTAGAGTGCGTCGTGAAGGGCATGCCCGTGGGTATAGGTGAGACCGTGTTCGACAAGCTGGATGCGGATCTTGCCAAGGCTATGCTGTCCATAGGCGCTGCAAAGGGATTCGAGATAGGCGAGGGAATGAACGCCGCGCGTCTTACGGGCCTCGAGAACAATGACGGTTTTACGGTGCGGGACGGCAGGACCGTCAAGACCTCCGACCATTCGGGCGGGGTGCTGGGCGGCATGAGCGACGGGAGCGACATCCTGTTCCGCGTGGCGTTCAAGCCCACTCCGTCCATATCGTCTCTCCAGCACACCGTAGACCGTGACGGCAACGAATGTGATATATCCATCAAGGGACGGCACGACCCCATCATCGTCCCCCGTGCGGTAGTGGTGGTGGAGACCATGGCGGCGCTGGTCATCGCAGACAAGCTGCTGGAGAACATGATCGCCCGTATGGACAGGATAGAGGAGTTCTACCGGAGATAGGCCTAATGTTACATATTCACGTTACATCCATTATAACACATTCGGACATGCATGTCAATATATGTTCCTTAAATTTGTAACATTGAACAAAGCCATACCCATATACAACGCCCGACCTCTTGGTCGGGCGCTGCTTGTGCGTGAGGCTATATCCTTGACTTTCTCACCAATTCTCCAAACTCCTCCTTGTACTCATCACCTGCGGTATCGCATTCTCTGAGCAGCTCCTGCAGCGACCTCTTGTCCGCGGTGCCCTTGTATTCGCTGTCGCGGAGCAGCAGACCGAACTCTGCCACTGCTGCAGCGAAGCGCATATCCCCGGACATACCGTATGTGTAGGCCTCCTCGGTGACGGGATAGGAGAGCAGCCTGCTCTCGTCCCCGTCGGGAGCCTTGTACCTTACGGATATGGTCAGCAGCTCGCTGTTTTGCTCGCCCAGTGAGGACGGATCTGTGTACTTCAGGTCGGATGTCAGCTCCATCGGGCTGTCCTTCATGACTATCTCATACAGTGCGGTGACTGTATGACCTGCGCCGATCTCGCCTGCGTCCTTCTTTTCGTCGTTGAAGTCCTCCGCAGCAAGGGCGCGGTCCTCATAGCCTATCTGCCTGTAGCCCTTGATGTATGCGGGATTGAACTCCACCTGCAGTTTCACGTCCTTAGCGACTGTGATGAGAGTGCCCGACATCTCCTCCTTGAGCACCTTCTGTGCCTCACGTTCACTGTCGATGTAGTAGTAGTTGCCATTGCCGTTGTCTGCCAGTGTCTCCATCTTGTTGTCTTTGATATTTCCCTGACCGAAGCCGAATACCGAGAGGAACACACCGCTTTCGCGCTTCTCCTCGATAAGTTCCTTGAGCCTGGACTCGCTGGTGACGCCCAGGTTCAGATCTCCGTCAGTGGCAAGTATGACGCGGTTGATCCCGCCTTCGATGAAGTGATCCTCGGCGATCTCATACGCCTTTTTGATACCTGCAGATCCCCATGTAGAGCCGCCTGCACTGAGGGAGTATATCGCATCCAGTATCTTGGCCCTGTCGTTCCCGTCGGCGCCGTCCAGTACCACTCTGTCACCGTCCGCGTAGGTGACGATGGAGACCCTGTCAGAGGGCGTCATCTGGTCGGTGAGTATATGGAAGGACTTCTGCACCAGCGGGAGCTTGTCTTCGTCATACATGGAGCCGCTCACGTCGATCAGGAACACCAAGTTCATGGGCTGTCTCTCCGACAGGTCTATGTCCTCTGTCTTGAGACCTATGCGCATGAGCCTCGTGTCCTTGTTCCACGGGCAGTCGGCTATCTCCGTCGTTACGGAGAAGGGCTCTCCCTCCTTAGGCTCGGGATATGAGTAGTCGAAGTAATTGATCATCTCTTCGATGCGCACTGCATCGGCGGGTATGGTCTGACCGTAGCTCAGCATCCGTCGGACATATGTGTACGATGCTGTGTCCACGTCCGCAGAGAACGTAGAGAGCGGATCTGTGAGCGTGCTCTTGTAGGAGTTCTCACGTATGCTCTTGTACTCCTCGGTGTTATGACCGGTATAGTCCTGAGGATAGTTCTCGTCGGGCATGTCGCTGCAGTCTCCCGCAGGTACGTCCTGATACGTGGTGGTCTCGTACATGTCCACGCTGTCCTCATAGTATCTTGCCGACGGCGAATAGGCCGTAGTCGAAGCAGGAGATGAGGAATAGTTCTGTGATGCTCCGCAGCCTGATAAAAATGCAGCTGCCATGATAAATGATGTGATGCGCTTTTTCATAAGCTACCTCCGTAATATGTCGTGTGCAGATCACGGTGTATCTCTCTCTATCTGAGCGTATTATATCACATACGGCCATAGTAATCAAGCGATGTGCCACACTGTAGATCCAAAACATGAAATTGTCATATCCAGACCGATCATATTACATTTTCATTGCTCAAAAATAAATATCACCCGACCATTTTGGTCGGGTGATATCGTATAGTCTATACTTTGTAACTCAAAAGTCGATCTGTGTTACCTTATCACAGGATCATACACAGCCCTGAGCCTTCATAGCCTCAGCAACCTTGAGGAAACCAGCTATATTAGCGCCTGCCATATAGTTGCCCTCCATGCCGTATTCCTTAGCTGCGCTTTCGCAAGCCTTGAATATAGAGATCATTATGCCGTGAAGCTTTTCATCAACTTCTTCAAATGTCCAGGAAAGTCTCTCGCTGTTCTGGGACATCTCAAGACCGGAAGTAGCAACGCCGCCTGCATTTGCAGCCTTAGCAGGACCATAAAGGATGCCGTTAGCGAGGTAAGTGTTGATAGCATCGGGAGTAGAAGGCATATTAGCACCTTCAGCAACAGCATAAGCACCGTTAGCAACTATAGCCTTAGCGCCTTCGCCGTCGATCTCGTTCTGTGTAGCACAGGGAAGAGCAATATCAAGCTTTATGCTGCCTGCATTGTTCTTGAGTGTCCAAACGCTGCCCTCATGATACTCAGCATTCTTGTGAGAAGTTCTGCCG
>JAFYEQ010000046.1 GCA_017544185.1 Oscillospiraceae bacterium | reverse complement strand
CCATAGAGTTCGTGAGGACCCTGTGCGGAGTTATATGTATACCTCTGGAGCAGCAAAGGCTGATCAACGAGGCATATATGGCAGAAAAGCTGGGCGACAGATATTCCACCTTCAAACACATCGCTGTACTTATGGAGACCCTTCCCATGGTCCATTCCGAGATGAAGAGCCAGGAACAGGGCATTGTCGGGAAGACGCATATGTCATTGGAGCATACTTCATTCACCGACAGTATCGTAGATGTAACTACTATGTGCATGGATGTGGTGCTCGAGGAGATGACGGCCGACGATCCTCATATAATGCTCACCGTGCCGGTATCTCATTCAGGTTTTTTCGTGACTCTCCTGCAAGCTATCAATTTCAGCGGTAAACATATACGCATCGATCATTATGGCAGGATGCTCTGTGAAAAGGGCTTCGAAGCGAACTTTGACAAGATACGTACAGGCCTCATGTTCTGTACCCTGCCCGAGGTAGAGTACCGCTCCTACTTCTACTACTCTTCCGCAGGAGAGAGCGAAGATCATTTCCCGCCCTATCCCTATTGCCTTCGGTCATCTAAACATGTAGTCTTCATGAACGACACCTTGTCTATGGGCATAGTCACATCCGATCCGTCTGTCGTACGTCAGATGGACGAATATTTCCTCAAGCTCGCCCGTTCGTCCAAGCCCTTCTTTGACCACATCGGGTCCAATGATATACTCTCTGTATGCTCCTTTAATCATGGCAGGTTCATACAGTCGATAGGGTATGTGCCCTGCTTCTCCGCGCTGCTCACAGTGGATCTGATGCGGAACGCCCTGCACAGCAAATACAAGAACGCAGGTGAAAGGTTCGATGGTGAAGTGTCTTCCGCAGAGATCCGCAGGAGACCCTCTCACACCTATTTCTCATATGAAGGACTGTTGTCCTTTGCTCGTACAGGTGAACTGTACGGTATGCCCGAAGCATACTTTCGTCCATTCACGCCCGAGGAGCGTGTAACGCTCCTTACACGTCTGCGGTCCTCCGAATTTGATATCATCGACCCTGAATGTATGCGGATAGGACATATACAAGTGACCATACCTACAGAACGCTCTGTTTTGATAAACATCTCGGGAACAACGACCTTCAGCTGCCATATCGACGAGACGTTCCTCTCCGACGGCTTCGATACGTTCATACGTTCATTGGGTAAGGTGGGCTATCTGCTTTCTGAGGAGGAGAAGCTGCGGAAGGTAGATATGTGTATCAAGATCGCTGAAGATCTTGGTAAAGAAAGCGCAGGAAGGTGACACGATGGAAGATATCATATTGCCGATAGTACTGGGCACTATCGTTTTTGGGTCGGTCGCTCTGACGATCTTCCAGCGCGTGCTGGATCACCTGCATCCGCCGTATTTGGATGACAGCCACAAGAGCTCGGACACGGCGAGGGTATACATCTACAAAAAGGGCAAGGCCGATGGCTCGTATGAATGCTTCTGCTTCAGGAAAGAAGATGCCCAATGGCATTTCGTACCCAACAAGGGATATATCATAGCATGGGTCTTGAGCTATATCATAACTCTTGGATGCCTTATGGCCGTGTTCATGAAGCTTGGGACCCTGTCGGTAAAGCTGGCCGTCATCATCTTTCTCGGGGCTACTGTGATGTTCTTATGGTTGGCGTTATTCGACGTATTCCTGGCTTTCAAGACACTGGAAAAGCTGCTCGCAGAAGAAATGTGAATGGTATTGACATTTATCTGCGGATGTGGTACAATATACAGGATGACAGCTCAAATGCTGCAGCTCATACGAAAGGAAGATATATATGAACAAAGCTCTCAGAAAGGCGATCATCGCCGGCAACTGGAAGATGAACAAGACACGTCCCGAGGCTAAGGAGCTCCTTGAGGCTATCAAGCCCCTCGTAGCCAATGCTGACGGCAAGGTGGAGGTAGTGGCATGTGTCCCCTTCACGAACCTTGAGACCGCAGTAAACGCTACCGCAGGCTCTAATATCAAGATCGGTGCAGAGAACGTACACTATGAGAAGAGCGGCGCTTTCACCGGCGAGATCTCTGCTGATATGCTCACTGAGATAGGCGTCACCTATGTAGTCATCGGTCACTCCGAGCGCAGACAGTACTTCGCAGAGACCGACGAGACCGTAAATAAGCGCACCAAGGCTGCTCTCGCAGCAGGTCTGCTCCCCATCGTATGCGTAGGCGAGATGCTCGCTGAGCGTGAGGCAGGCATCACCAGTGAGATCGTAGGCAAGCAGATCAAGCTCGACCTTGCAGGCCTTACCGCTGAGGACGTTAAGAAGACCGTCATAGCTTACGAGCCTGTATGGGCTATCGGTACGGGCAAGACCGCTACCGCAGATCAGGCTGAAGAGGTATGTGCATTCATCCGCGCTACCATCGCTTCTCTCTACGATCAGGCAACTGCTGATGCTGTTACCATACAGTACGGTGGCTCCATGAACGCAAAGAACTGTGCAGAGCTCCTTGCTAAGCCCAACGTAGACGGCGGACTTATCGGCGGCGCTTCTCTCAAGGCTGACGACTTCAACGTTATCGTACAGGCTGCAGTGAACGGCTGATAGAAGATCACTATGCGGCATATCCAAGGCTCGTCTGAGGATATGCCGTTTTCTTTATTGTATCATAGATATGTTACTTTGTCAAGAGCACACAACAATATAAGTTGCTGAAATATGGTACGTTGATCTGTGCATATTCATGATATCACGCCATGGATAACGGTGTAAGCCGCAGTATAAGGCTGATATAGACATATCGTTCGTAACATCCCAATGTAACATATACATAAAAAGCGCACCTCGAAGGTGCGCTTTCATCTTGTATGAGCATCAGCCCTGTGCGGGAGCTCCTACGGGACAGGCATCAGCACAAGCACCGCATTCGATGCAGGTATCAGCATCGATAACGTACTTTGCGTCGCCCTCGGATATAGCCTCTACGGGGCACTCACCTGCGCATGCGCCACAGGAGATGCACTCATCGGAGATAACATATGCCATAACAGATCCTCCTTTTCATTCATGAGAAGTCACACCGACTTCACTGCATATTATAGCACTTATATAGAATACTTCAAGCATAATATGTTTCCGTAATATGAATATAATATTATAGTTGTAGACTTTAGTTAGCTCTATATTACTACCCTATCATTCATTTATGGTATGTCCATCAGCGATAGCGTCATTCAGGGTGATGGTAAGTATGTTGTGAGACATATGCTCTTTGTTCACGATCTTGCAGAGCTTTGCTCTATCAGCCTCCGACAATGACCCATAATAGGACTTCAGCACGGGATGAGCTCCGGATGACAAGCTCTACATATCCGTTATGTTGAAATAAGGCAGCGACCCGTCAAGATAGCGGTCCATATCATATCTTGCTATGAGCGCATCGGTATTGGAGAAGCTGAGTGCAGCGAACATCACCGTGAATACCACAGCTATCGCACGGGGAGCATTGGACCTGTCGTTGAAGACGTGTACGGCTATTATAATGAATATCAACGCCAGCAGTATCATACACCAGGAGGTATAGGTCCTCAGCTGTGTGAGCCCGTATACACGGATATACATTGCCATCTTCGCCAGAGCTGTCGCTATGAGCATCAGCGTGAACACGCACAGTACTACGGTAATGGCGCGTACCCCTACGGTCTTCTTTCCTTCCTTGTGAGTGCAGAAAATATCGAGCACTACGATCACTGCCAGGTCTATCAGCGCCACGAAGCAAAGCTCAAAGAAGCCCTGTCTTGCATATGCCGCATAGGTCTCTCCGGTGGGGAGCACGTTGATGAACGACGACATATAGTGTGACAGCTGGGAGCAGAAGAATATGACGTACATCACGCAGAGAGGCACAGCGGAGACTACGCCTGCAGCAGCGGGTATGATCCTTCCGCTCTCCCCTATCAGGTCCTTTTCCTCATATGCATCCTCACGGTGTGATGCTGAGTAGGACGCGCCGAAGAGATACATGGCCGCGGGTATCCCTATGGCTATGTAGAACACGGTGGTAAGTATCCTTACGAAGGCGTTGTCGAACAGATCCTCCATGATAGCAGCAAAGCCGTCATCCGCGCTCGAGAGGAGCAGAGCGACTACGATCGTGGAGGGCAGAGCGATGAACAGACCTATGATCAGGTTCTTGGCACCTGTACCCATGCGTCCTCTTGTGCCCCAGCGTATTGCTCTTGGCATATCCCCCATAGACCTTACGGGCGAGATACACCATGCAGTGAACAGATCCGAGAAGAATGTACGTCTGATGCGTCTCACGCTGTCGTGGGATACGGCGAAGCGGTCATAGAACAGTATCATCATGGCGAATATGACATCCAGACCCTGTATCAGCCACATGGAGCATATCCCTGCATTCACTGCGAAGCATGATGCTACAGCCATACGAAGGATATGGAGACTGTCCCGCTTGTGAGTGTATACGCAGGACCATACTATGCAAAGCATCACTATGAGCGATGCGCCCAGTCCTATTCCTTCGCCGTTCAGGAACGGCACAGCTGCGCATCTTACAGCAAGATATCCGATCACTGCCGCGATGAAGGCGAATATGGTCTCACGCTTGGTATACTCCTTGGGTATTATCTTTGGTATGTATGTGGGCATAGGACCATAGGGCGGTACATTGCCGTATGCTCCTGGCATAGGACCATTCGGTACAGTGTCGGGCATATTTCCCTGTACAGCACCCGGTACGTTACCGGGCATATAGCTGCCGTTCATATCTTCATTCATGGCTGTCCTCCGTGTATTCGAGCAGATCCCCGGGCTGGCACTCCAGTACCTCGCAGAGCTTGTCGAGGGTGGTGAAGCGTACAGCCTTGGCCTTGCTGTTTTTGAGTATAGACAGATTTGCTTGTGTTATGCCGACCTTGTCCGCAAGCTCACCCAGACCTATCTTGCGTTTGGCCATCATGACATCCAGATTGACTATTATCATACCGCACCTCATATGGTCTGATCGTTTTCCTCTCGAAGAGCTACAGCCTCAGTGAAGCAGTTCTTGATCACACGCAGTATCAGCCCGAAGAAGCAGGCCGAGAAAGTCACGATGAACGAGAGGAACCTGAAATGTGCGAATATGAGCGTTATGAATGCTATGATGAAGCATGAATAGGACAGACCGCGCAGGAGCTTGACATTGCCCTCGATGAACACCTCTCCCTTCTTGATGTTGTACACCAGACGGTCGAGTGTGATGAGTATGTATATACCTACTGCCGCACAGCTGTAGAATGTGATGAGCAGCGGTACTGTCACGTCACCGTCCTGTATGGACAGGTCTCTGTAGATCCTTGCCGCATAGGGCATGACGAACAGAGAGATGACGCACAGCACAAGTGCTGCCTTTATTGCGAGAGATGTGAACCATATCGATCGATCGTTTTTCATGGTGTTCTCCTACTTACGATGACATTATATCACGATCAAAACTGTTTGTCAATACTTTTTTATCGAAAAACGATATATTTTTATTTTTTCTCGGATCACACATGATATTATGCCATATGAACAGATATATAGATCATAATATTGACATTTGGATAGAAATGATGTAAAATGTATATAGACGACAGTCCTATTGTTTTACATACACGAAAGGATGACCTTCATGACAATAAAAGAAGCCATAAAGCACAGACACAGCATCAGACGCTTCAAGGAAGCACCGCTGTCCGACGAGGTGCGTGCAAAGCTGTCTGCTCTTGCAGCTGAATGCAGCTGTGATGAGGTATCCATAAGGCTGGTCTGCGGCGACAGGGAATGCTTCGACACTTTCCTTGCTCGCTATGGCAAGTTCAAGAACGCATACAACTACTTCGCACTGGTCAGCAAAAAGGACCAAGACACCGATGAGAAGGCCGGGTATATGGGCCAGAAGCTGGTGCTCAAGGTGGAGGAGCTGGGGCTCGGCACATGCTGGGTCGGCGGTACCTACAGCAAGGGCAAGTGCAAGGCCGAGCTGGCTGAGGATGAGAAGATCATATGCATCATAGCCGTGGGCGAGCCAGATGAGCAGGGCACCAAGCACCGCAGCAAGCCCATGGATAAGATATGTACCGTCAAGGAAGAGGATATGCCCACCTGGTTCAAGAACGGCGTTATAGGAGCGCTCTATGCTCCCACGGCTATGGATCAGCAGAAGTTCACCATATCGCTGGACGGCGATGAAGCGGTGATCACCGCTGGCAAGGCACCCTTTGCCAAGATAGATCTGGGAATAGTGAAGTACAACTTTGAAGCAGCGTCGGGACATGAGGTGAGATGATGGATATATGTCAGCACATACCTACAAAGCTCTATTGCGAGGATGATTGTATATCACGCCATCGTGACGAGATAGCCGCCTTTGGCAAGAACAGAGCTTTCATAGTGACAGGAGCTCGTTCGTCCAAGCTGAACGGGTCGCTGCGTGATATGACCGAGGTGCTCGACTGCTGCGGCATAGCCTATGAGGTGTTCGATGAGGTGGAGGAAGATCCCTCTGTAGAGACCGTTATGAAGGCGACCAAAGCTGCGATCTCCTTTGGTGCGGATATCATTATAGGAATAGGCGGCGGCTCCCCTCTTGACGCATCTAAGGCGGTGGCGCTCATGGCAGCGCATCCCGACAAGACCGCCTGTCATCTGGTACACGGCTTCGAGGACTACGACCCGAGGCTGCCTTTGATATGCGTGCCTACCACCTGTGGTACCGGTTCGGAGGTGACTCCGGTATCCGTGCTGACATATCATGACAGGCGCACAAAGGGATCTATACCCTTCAAGATATACCCGGAGCTGTCTCTCTGTGACGGGAGATATCTTATGTATGCCCCTCATAAGCTCGTCGTGAACACCGCTGTAGACGCGCTGGCGCATCTTGCGGAGAGCTATCTCCATGCATCCGCCGACGAACACAGCAGAGCTGAGGCAGAAAAAGGCCTTGAGATATGGGGCAGTAACAGAAAGTATCTCGAGGATACACAGCTCACGCCCGAGGCGTGTACTTCGCTCATGCAGGCGGCCATAT
>JAFYEQ010000045.1 GCA_017544185.1 Oscillospiraceae bacterium | reverse complement strand
CTGTGCAGGCTCATGTACGGTCTGGGCAAGAAGGTGATCATCGCCGACTCCGTGGGCAAGATCGCGGAGCAGTGCCTCACCTTCGGGGACGCGCCCGTATCGGTGCTGGCAGCCTGGGCGGGAGTGATCATGTACTCCCTGCAGATATACTTCGACTTCTCGGGGTATTCGGATATGGCGATAGGCATGGGGCTCATGTGCGGCTTCACCTTCCCCGAGAACTTCGACCACCCCTACGCTTCCAAGAGCGTCACCGAGTTCTGGCGCAGATGGCATATATCTCTGGGCACCTTTTTCCGCGACTATGTGTATATACCTCTGGGAGGCAACCGCCGTCACCAGATGATAAATATACTGGTGGTATGGGCGCTCACGGGACTGTGGCACGGCGCCTCTGGCAACTTCGTGCTGTGGGGACTGTATTTCGCACTGTTTTTGGTGCTCGAGAAGAAATATCTGCTCTCCTTCTTCAAGTCGGTGCCCGCCGTGTTCGGACATATATATACCCTGATCGTGGCTGTATTCGGCTGGGCGATATTCTACTTCACCGATCTCGGGAAGCTGCTGACCTGTCTTAAGTCTATGTTCGGGGCAGGCGGGCTCCCTATGACGGATATGGTCACCGAGTCCACCCTCAAGGGGAACATATTCATCATCGCCGCTGCTCTCCTGCTGTGTGCTCCCGTGTATCCCAAGCTCAAGCAACTGGTCGACAAGCTGTGCGGCAATACGATCACCTTCACGGTATACGGCCTGTGCAAGATAGTGTTTTTGATGGGAATATTCCTGCTCTCTGCTGTATCCCTCGTAGGCGACACCTACAGCCCCTTCCTGTACTTCAGGTTCTGACCCGGGGCAGAGAAGACTTCTCTGTTCGTTTTTGAGAAGGGCGGACACGCAGGTCCGCCCCTGCACGAGCAGATCGGTCTTGGCAGGATATCAGCGTAACATCCCGCTCCTTACCTTATACTATAAAGGATCTTATACATGAAAAAGCTCTCTCCCGAGGAAAAACGCCGCAATGCATCCGCGCTCGAGCGCAGCATAATAATAGCTTTACTGGCAGTGCTGTACTTTACCGCACTGTGTCTGGTGTTCCTCAAGCGCCCCACCGAGAGCGAGGTGGAGAAGCGCAAGCTGGCGGAGCGTCCCGCCCTCACACAGGAGGCCTGGTTCTCAGGCACCTTCGCCAAGGAATTTGACAAGTGGTTCTCCGACACCGTGCCCTACCGCGAGCAGATCGTCACTATGGTATCTGCCATAAACAAGCGCAAGGGCATAGCCGCCCCCACCTTCTACGGCAATGTGCAGATGGTGGCGACCACCGAGACTTCTCCCGTGACCACGCCCGCTGTGACCGACGCTTCCGCTCCCGTCACCAACGAGACCATGGGCGTCACTGGTACTGACCTGCCCGAAAGCGATATGCCCGGCGGCGAGACCATGCCCGCCGTGACCGAAACTCCCGAAGAGACCGTTACCGAGGTCACCACCACCGAGGAGCTGGTGGAGAATATCGCCGAGTTCTCCAACAACGGCATCATCGTAGACGGTGTAAAAATGTACGGCGACAACGCAGGCGTCATGCTCTTCGGCGGTAACGATCCCGCAGGTACGCGCTACGCTCAGGTCATCAGCCGCTACAAGGAGCTGCTGGGCGACGATATCAACGTATATAATATGGTAGTGCCCACCTCCGTTGAGTTCTACCTCCCCCACAAGTTCTCACTGTACAGCGTTTCCGAGAAGGATGCGATACAGCATATCTACGACAGCTACACCGCTGACGTGATCCCCATAGATGCCTATTCCGAGATCGCAGAGCATACCGATGAGTATATCTATCTTCGCACCGACCACCACTGGTCGCAGCGCGGAGCCTACTATGCATACAAGGCCTTCTGCAAGGCGCTGGGCATGGACTGCCCGGATATCGACAAGGATTACGAGGTCAAGACCAAGACAGGCTTCGTGGGCTCTCTGTACGGGTATACCAACGACGCCACACTGAAAAATTCCCCCGAGATATTCACGTATTATATGCCCAAGTCCGAGTACCACACCTACTACTATAAGTACCGCGACCTGTCCAGTGCAGGCGAGAGCGTCCTCTTCCATGAGTACGCAGAGGGCGTCAACTGCTATGGTATGTTCCTGGGTACCGACCAGATCCACACCAAGATCACCACGGGACTTGACACAGGGCGGAAGATATGCGTCTTCAAGGAATCCTACGGCAACGCCTTCGTACCCTTCCTGGTGGACAACTTCGATGAGATATACGTCATAGATATACGCTACTTCGGCACCAACGCCGTCAGGTATATCCGTGAGAAGGGCATCACCGATGTGCTGTTCATAGACAATATATTCGCGGTCAATACCGACAAGCTGATCAACGACATCGCAGCCCTGTCCGACAGGACCTACGGCAGCGAGGGCGGAGCCGTGATCGACTGGGATACCATAGCCACCGCCGTCACCGACGAGAGAGGCTATCCCGTTACACGGGCCGTAACGGGCGCCGACGGCAGCGCTGTCACCGATACAGCAGGCGTCGTCATGACCGAGATGATCCCGGAGACCGCTCCCCCGGAGACTGCCCCTGTGACGGAGGTGGGAGGATGATACGGCTCGCTCTCTTTGATATGGACGGCACCCTGTTCGACACAAGGGAGGCCAACTTCCTTTCCTATGAACGTGCCTGCGCCGAGCGCGGCATTACCATAGACAGAGAGTTCTTCCTCACCCGCTGCTACGGCCGCAACTACCGCGACTTCCTCCCGGATCTGGGAGTGCCCCCCGAGCTTATCGTGCCGGTACACGATGTGAAGGTGGTGTACTACAACGACTACCTCGACAGCATCGTGAAAAACCAGCATCTCTTCGACCTGATAGATATCATGGCAGCGCAGGGCATACCCTCCGCCTTAGTGACCACCGCCTCCAAGGTGAACACTATGGATATACTCCGTGTCCATGGCTGTACCGACAGCTTCGCCCTTATCATGACCCAGGAGGACTGCGACGTACAGAAGCCCGCCCCGGACTGCTACCTTAAGGCTATGGCACATTTTGGCGTCTCCCCCGAGGAATGCATCATCTTCGAGGATGCCCCCGCAGGGATCGCCGCCGCCCGTGCCTCCGGCGCCTCGGTGTATATAGTAGGATAACAATACCCCCGACCGTTCGGTCGGGGGTATGTGTATCATACATCAGCGTATGCATCATTTATGCTTTTATATATACTGCATCCTTCACGGATCATGCGGTCTGCCAGAGCCTTGGCGAGAGCGTCGTCCTCGACGAGCAGCATCATCTTGTCCTTTTTATTGATGATCCCACGGCCATGTTCGCTGTCTACGATCACCCAGTCATCCTTTTCGGAAGTCCATAGGTAGGAATAGCGTTCTATATCCATCATATCCGTATCTCTTCTATCGCCTTGTCCAGAATCTCTTCCGCATCCGCACCGTAGATATCCAGTCCCGTCGCTTTGATCAGCTCCGTTTCCGATATCCCGTAGAAGCCTACGCACAGCGCTCGTACATAGCCGTAGCCATACTCCTCGGGGAAGTATGTCCCTCCCGCCGTGGTCACATAGTACAGCTTCTTGGCTCGGCACATGCCCTGAGGTATGCCCTCCTCGGTGTAGCGGAAGGTGACGCCTACTGCCGTCACCAGCTCCAGATATCTCTTCAGCGCCGCAGGGAAGGACAGATCCCAGAAGGGCGCCGCGATCACGATCGTGTCGGCCTCGGCGAACTGCCTCGCGTAGCCCAGCATGGGAGCGTCGGTGTGTCCCGTGCGTATGAGCGCATCCCTTTCGACCAGATATCTTTCATCTACCGTCGGGAAGTCCAGAGCGGTCAGATCTACCTCGGTCACGGGAGCGCCCAGCTTTTGCAGCAAAGCACATGCCAGCCGCCTTGTCCTTGAGCCTTTGCGTACACACGCATCAACGAACAGTATCATAGCCTTATCCCTTGTCTCTGGCAACTGCGTGAGCAGTTGCGTCCCTGATCGGGATCATATCATTTATGATCCGCCGGCATCTTGTATGTCGATGCCAGTGCCAGATCATCCATATGATCGGAATCCAGCTCAAAACAGATATAGTAGCAGTTTTCGGGATCGTTCTTGTCCTGTGTCACCCATATCACCTCAAATACACCATCGGGATACAGGCCGTATATCTGATATGCATCATAGTCTCCGAGCTTGACGGTGGCACCTGTCAGTCCCTCTACGATACCCTTGTCATCTATACCCTTCATTATACCCTGAGCCGCCATGTAGCTGCTCACACCGGGCAAATGCTTTATGGTGATGATATTTGCCGGGTAGTCGTCGCTGTACTGTATCAAGTTCGTAGCCGTATCATCATAGAATCTGTGGCAGTCGGCAGGGACCATGATATATCCGTGCTCATCGTCACCGACTTCCATGACCTGTCCTTTGTATACGAACCCGCTCTCTTCTACCTCTGTTTCTATCACTTCAGTGCCGGACTGTTCTGCCTCGGTCACTGTTGTGGTGACGGTCTCGCTCTGTTCCGTCGCAGCAGCGGTGGTGGTCACAGCACCATCCCCGGCCATGAACGCTTCGATATCCGGGGGCGTCATATCAGGCAGGCTTATATCAGGCATGGATACTGTTATATCAGGCATACTGAAGCTGACAAGACCGTTGCCCTGGAACACGTTCTCATCCGTTCCGGCAGGTACTGCTGTCGTGGTCGTTTCCTCGGGTGCATCCGAGGGCTGTGCCTCTGCCTCTTTGACGGTCGTTGTCTCTGCGGTCTCCTCGGCAGTAGTCGTCTCAGCCTCAGTTGCAGCCGTAGTCGCAGCTGCGGTAGCAGAAGTCTCTGCGGGAGCGGGAGCATCCTTCTTTGCTCCGCAGCTCGACAGCAGTACTAATGCTCCTGCCAGTATCAGCATCTTCTTGTGCATCAGATCTCGTTCCTTTCATTTGTTAAGATACATGTGAAACGGGGATCACTCATGATCAGATCGGCGGGGGATCGCACCGCCGATCTGGTATGATCCTAAGTTTCCATGGCAACTGCGTCAGCAGTTGCACCCCTTGTCCCTTGTCCCTAGCAACTGCGTGAGCAGTTGCATATCACATATGACAGACTTCGGGCTTGTCCGCGTCGGGTATAAGGCTCACCTTCGGCGAGGACGGAGAGAATATCTGCTCCATGGTGTGCCAGCCGAGCACCGCGCATTTCACGCGGGCGGGCATGTGGGATATGTCACGAAGGGAGGATGCCTCCTCCAGCTCCTCTATCTCCTCATCGGACGCAGTGCCCTTGATCATGCGTATGAATATGTCCGACAGGCGGAGAGCCTCTTCACGGGTCCTGCCTATGACCAGATCCAGCATCATATCCGCGCTGGCCTGGGATATGGCACAGCCGTCGCCCGTGTAGCCGCCGTCAACGATGGTGTCGCCGTCCAGCTTCAGCTGCAGTACGATATCATCGCCGCAGGAGGGATTGACCCCCTCCAGCGTGAACGTGGCGTCTGCTATGCTGTTCTTGTGATACGGAGCCATGTTGTGCTCCGTGAGTATCTCATTGTAAAAAGTATCCATTGGTAGAGTCCTTTGTTTACTGATAGCCCATCTTCTTCCTCAGCGTACCGAGGGAGCCGAGGAACCTGTCTATGTCCGCCTTGTTGTTGTAGAAGCACAGGCTCGCCCTTGCAGTGGACATGGAGCCCAAGAACTTCATCAGCGGCTGAGCGCAGTGATGACCTGCGCGTATGCATACCCGGTCGTCGTTCATGATCTGTGCGATGTCATGGGGATGCACCCCGTCTACTGTGAACGTTACGATCCCCATATGTTCATCGGGATCGGGAGAGCCTATGATGTGTATGTGAGGGATGTCAGCCATGCCCTCCATCATGTACCGCGTCAGCTCACGCTCACGCTCCTCGATGCGGTCCATGCCGATGCTCTCCATATAGCGTATGGCAGCGCCGAGCCCTATGGCTCCGCCCGCATTGACCGTGCCCGCCTCGAACTTGTGGGGCACCTCCGCATAGGTAGCACCGCACAGCGTAACGTATTCTATCATCTCGCCGCCGTACAGGAAGGGCGGCATAGCCTCCAGCAGCTCTCTCTTCCCGTAGAGCACGCCGATCCCCATGGGAGCCAGCATCTTGTGCCCCGAGAAGGCGAAGAAGTCCACGTCCAGCTCCTTTACGTCCACAGACATATGAGGCGCCGACTGAGCCCCGTCGCATACGAATATAGCACCGTGTGAGTGCGCTATGGCAGCCATGGTCTTGATATCGTTCTTTCGCCCGATCACATTGGATACCTGAGCTATGGCAACGATACGGGTCTTGGGAGTCATGTACTGTTCCACAGTATCGGGATATATGCGTCCCTCTTTGTCGCATTCTATATAGCGTACCGTAGCCCCCGTGAGCCTTGCGGCGTTCTGCCAGGGCAGCATATCGCTGTGATGCTCGGATACCGCCACCGCGATCTCATCGCCCTCCTTGAGGACGCTCGCAGCGTAGGAGTAGGAGATCAGGTTCAGGCTCTCGCTGGCATTGCGGGTGAATATGATCTCCCCCGCATCGGCTCCTATGAACCGTGCGGCAGCCGTTCTCGCAGACTCATAGCCCTCCGTCGCGCGGACGGACAGATCGTACAGTCCGCGCATGGGGTTGGCATTGTCGTTGCGGTAATAGGCATCGACCGCATCCATGACAGCCTGCGGCTTCTGGGTAGTAGCCGCATTGTCAAGGTATGCGTATGTATCGGACAGTATGGGGAAGTCCGATCTTATATCATCAAAGTCTCTCATAAAGGGTACCTATCATAAATAGATGTCACAGTCCTTGCCGTCGAAGCTCTCATAGAAGATATGCTCCGGGTCGTTCGGATCGATGCCGACGTCCCTGCCGGGCTCGCCGTATCTTATCTCCGGCTCCTTGAAGTCGCGGCGTATCAGACGGTCGTACATATATCTGCCGAAGTCGCGCCACGGCTGCATATACTCATCGTCACCGTCGTCCTCTATCGCTTCCCACCCTTCTGCCAGCTCGAACAGCAGCAGAGCCGTGCTCAGCGAGCACGCAGGGTCCTCGGCGATGGCACGCGGTCTGTCGAAGCCGTCGTCCCGGTTGTAGTTGTAGGCGTATATATACAAGTCCTCATCATCGAAGCCTTTGATGATCTCCAGTACCTTTTGATCGTCCTCTTCTTCGTACATGAGGTGTTCTATAAGCTCCTTCTGCATATCATTCCTCTTCGGGATGAAGATACCGTGCGGTCTCCTCCCGGGTAGCCTCGTCAGCTATCTTTGCGGTGCAGGCATCGAGCCGCGCCTTCTCCATTATATCATATATGGAAGCTTTGTCAAGCCCCCTTGACATCATGTATGTGACGATCTCCTCGGAGGGCCTGCCGAGGGTCGCTCCGTGTATGCCCTCTACGTCCTCCTCGGTGCAGAGTATCAGAGGCACGGTGCGGTTGATCACGCCCTCGTTCATCATCAGTACGTCCTCTGTCTCCTTGCCCGTAGAGCCCGATGAGCCCTTCTTGAAGTCGATCGTGGCACGCATCAGCTTCTTAGCCTTGTCCTTGAGGGTGCCGTTGACGGTGATCTGGGTGTCGGTCTTACGTCCCGTCTGGAACGCTGCGATATTGGTATCCAGCTCCTCCTCGCCCTTGACGATGTATGCCATATCAAGGGAGCATGCGCTCTTGTCGCCGTTCAGAGCGGTACGCGAGCCGAAGAAGGTCTTGCCGCCCGAGATCAGTACGTATACCTGATCCAGCCTGCCGTCCTTGTCTATCTTGGAGCCTATGTCGTTGAACAGCTTTACGCCCCTGCCCAGCTTCTGCACCTGCACGAAGTCCACACTGGCATTTTTGCCTATTATGAACTTTGTCTGGAACGCAGCCTCTGCGGTCGTATCGTCCTCCGACAGGAACTTCTCTATCACGGTGGTGTGCATACCGTCGGGGACGGTGACCTCTATGCAGGTCATGATGTGGTCGTCTTGTGCATATCTGTTCTCTATGATCAGAGGAGCCTCTCCCGCGGTCATGCGTACAACGGGTATGCCATTGACCTTCGCGGTATGATCCATGTAGGGGCCTATGCCCGTCACGATCTTCCCGTCAAAGAGAGCCTTCTCTATCTGCTTATTGGATCTGGGGTCTATGTCCGAGCCGTAGGCCGTGCGGTCGTCGGAGACCTGCCAGCCCTCGGGGATGTTTATGCCCTCGGCACCGTGGGACGCGGGGCTGATGTCCTCTGTCCTGCCGTTCATCTTCAGCCATTTCCACGTTATGCAGGGGAGCAGATCGATGTAATTCTCCATACAGCATCCCCTCCTTAACCTATGGCGCCTATCATCTCAAGGCGGATGAGGTTGTTCATCTCAACGGCATACTCCAGCGGCAGCTCCTTGGATACGCTGTCGGCGAAGCCCGATACGATCATGGCCTTTGCTTCCTCCTCGGACAGTCCTCTCGACATCAGGTAGAACACCGTGTCGTCGGAGATGCGTCCGATACGTGCCTCATGTCCCACGTCGCAGTCATCGGTACGGATATCCATAGCGGGTATGGTGTCCGAGCGGGACTCGGAGTCCAGCATCAGGGACGTGCAGGACACTGCGCACTTGCTGCCCTTGGCTTCGGGAGCCACGTATACGCAGCTGCGGAAGGTATTCACGCCGCCGCCCTTGGATATGGAGCGGGTGTTGGTATAGCTGTGGGTGTTGGGCGCACGGTGAGCCACCTTGCAGCCCGTATCCAGATCCTGATCGGTATTGGCGAAGGCTATGCCCGTGAAGTCGGACCTTGCCCCCTCGCCCACCAGGTCGGACATGGGATAGAGGTAGGATATATGGGACCCGAAGGAGCCCGAGATCCACTCTATGGAGCCGCCCTCCTCTACTCTTGCCACCTTGGTGTTGAGGTTGTACATGTTCTTCGACCAGTTCTCGATGGTGGAGTAGCGGCAGTGACCGCCCTTCTTGATGTATATCTCGACAGCGCCTGCGTGGAGGTTGGCCAGGTTGTACTTGGGAGCGGAGCAGCCCTCGATGAAGTGCAGGTCTGCGCCCTCATCCACTATGATCAGGGTGTGCTCGAACTGTCCTGCGCCGGGAGCGTTGAGACGGAAGTATGACTGCAGCGGGTAGCTGACTTTCACTCCCTTGGGCACATACACGAAGGAGCCGCCCGACCATACCGCACCGTGGAGAGCCGCGAACTTATGGCTCGTGGGGGGTATCAGCTTCATGAAGTGCTCTCTCACCATGTCGCCGTATTCGCCCTTGACGGCGCTCTCGAAGTCGGTGTATATGACGCCCTGCTCCTCAGCGTCCTTGCGGACGTTGTGGTATACCAGCTCAGAGTCATACTGTGCGCCTACGCCTGCCAGGGAGTTTATCTCCGCCTGGGGTATGCCAAGCTTCACGAAGGTGTCCTTGATCTCATCGGGCACATCGTCCCAGTTGGCGGACATCTTTGCGTTGGGGCGGACATAGGTCACGATCTTGTCCATATCCAGCCCGGATATATCAGGGCCCCAGTCGGGGACGGGTATCTGGTTGTACAGCTCCAGGGACCTCAGACGGAACTCTCTCATCCACTCGGGATCGTCCTTCTCGGCGGAGAGCTTCTCCACGATCTCACGGGTGAGACCGCCCTCGAAGCGGTAAGCGTCCTTGTCCTCATTGCGCATATCATAGACGGTCCTGTCTATGTCGGCTACCTGTGTCTTCTCTCTCTCAGCCATCACTGACCTGCTTTCATGAACCGCTCGAAGCCGTTGGTGTTCACATCATCGACCAGCTCGCTGCCGCCGTCCTCTGCGTTCCTGCCGTCTACGATGATATGCACCTTGTCGACGCTGAGCCCCTCGAGGAGCCTTGTGGAGTGGGTGATGATCAGCAGAGCGCCGCCCACTTCCTTGCGGTAAAGGTCTATGCCTGCGGATACTGTGCGCACTGCGTCTACGTCAAGGCCGGAGTCGGTCTCGTCGAGTATGGCCAGCTTAGGACGCAGGATCAGCAACTGGAGTATCTCTGCCTTTTTCTTCTCGCCGCCCGAGAAGCCCACGTTCAGGTCGCGGTCGGCGTAGGAAGGATCCATGTCCAGAGACTTCATGGCAGCAGTGAGCTTCTTCTTGAAATCCCACAGGCGGATGCGCTCGCCCGTTACCTGCTCCATAGCCGCCTTGATGAAGGACGACAGCGTTACGCCGGGGACCTCCACAGGGTTCTGGAAGGATATGAACACGCCCTTCTTAGCTATCTTGTCGGGGCTCTCGTCGGTCACGTCCTCACCGTTGATGAGCACGGTGCCCG
>JAFYEQ010000044.1 GCA_017544185.1 Oscillospiraceae bacterium | reverse complement strand
TACAGTGGACTACGGTGAGTACAACGGGTACAAGTCCATATACATAAGAGGGATCAAGCCCGAGGATCTGAGCGAGACCTTCCATATGACAGTGAACGGCGTGAGGTTCGAGTATTCACCGCACAATTATCTGTACAACACGATAAAGAACAGCGAGAACGAGGATATGAGAGCTCTCGCTCAGGCGACATGCATGTATATGTATGCCGCAATGTGCTATTGAGCCACGCCCGAAACAGAGCGTATCCGAAGGAGATGATCTTATGAATGATATAAAGACCTATGAGCCGCCCGTGGCAGAGGTGATATACTTCGACTCTGCCGATGTGATGGGGGATTCGCTGCAGGACTTTAACGATCCCAATATCCCCGGCGGCAACAACGGGGGACCCATAAGCGGAGAGAATAACGGAGAATGATACATGCCGATGATGCAGTACGCTGCATCATCGGCTTTGTTTGTAAAATTTTCTCAAAGGCTTGACATATAGGCGACACTGTGGTATAATGGACCTTGTATGTGTTATACATCCAAAGACATAGAAATGAGGGATATACATGTCTGCTAATATAGTCATCGGTACCCAGTGGGGCGATGAGGGCAAGGGCAAGGTCATATACCTGCTGGCTTCCCGCGCCGATGTGGTCGTCCGTGCTCAGGGCGGCAACAATGCAGGGCATACCGTAGCCAACGGCGGCGAGACCTACAAGCTGCATCTCATACCGTCGGGCATACTCTACAAGGATACTCTGTGCCTTATCGGCGCAGGCGTGGTGCTCGACCCCAAGGATATACTCGGCGAGATCCACGACCTGTCCAAGAGGGGCATCTCCTTCGATCATCTTAGGATCGACCCCAGAGCGCATATCATCATGCCCTGGCATATCGCTCTCGACGGCCTGTCCGAGCAGTTCAGGGGCAATAAGGACATCGGCACCACTCACAGGGGCATAGGCCCTACATATATGGATAAGTACGAGCGCAGCGGCCTCCGCTTCTACGATCTGGTGCATCCCGAGATCTTCCGCGAGAAGGCACTTGCCACCGGTAAGCTCCGCAACGCTATCATCACCAAGGTGTTCGGCGGCGAGGCTATCGACCTTGACAAGGTGATCGAGGAATATATCGGCTACGGTCAGGAGCTGAAGAAGTATATGGCTGACGTGTCCGTACTCACCTATGAGGCTGACAAGGCGGGCAAGACCATACTCTTCGAGGGCGCACAGGCTACTCTGCTTGATATCGACTTCGGTACCTACCCCTATGTAACATCGTCCCATCCTCTGTCCGCAGGCGTATGCACCGGTACAGGCGTAGGACCCATGATGATAGACGGCGTGTACGGCGTAGCCAAGGCGTATACCACCAGAGTGGGCAAGGGCCCGTTCCCCACGGAGCTCAACGACGCTGACGGCGACTATATCCGCGAGAAGGGCGGAGAGTTCGGCACCATCACCGGCAGGCCCCGCCGCACCGGCTGGTTCGACTCCGTGATAGTACGTCATGCAGTGCGCGTCAACGGCCTTTCCTGCCTGTGCATAAACAAGCTGGACACCCTGGCAGGGCTCTCTGCTCTGAAGGTATGTGTAGCGTACAAGCGTCCCGACGGCGAGACCATACGCGACTTCCCGCCCACACTTGAGGGACTTGAGGGCTGCGAGCCCGTATACGAGGAGTTCCCCGGATTCACCGATGATATATCCTCCTGCCGCACCTTCGAGGAGCTGCCTCAGATCTGCCGCGACTATATCGCAAGGCTGGAAGAGCTGTGCGAGTGCCCCGTGAAGATCATAGGCGTAGGTCCTTCCCGCGAGCAGATAATCGAGAGATGACAACGAGGTGATGACGATGTATTGGAACGAGAAGATCGAGTGCATGTCCCGCGAGGATATGACAGCTCTCCAGAACGAGCGGCTGGCTGCACAGGTCAAGCATGTATACGACAACGTGCCCTACTACAGGGATCTGATGGACAAGAAGGGCGTAAAGCCCGAGGACATAAAGACCATCGACGACCTGCACAAGCTGCCTTTCATATCCAAGGCGGATCTGCGTGACGCATACCCCTACGGTATGCTGGCAGTGCCCCTCAAGGACTGCGTGCGCATACACTCTACCAGTGGTACCACAGGCAAGAGAGTAGTCGCTTTCTATACACAGGACGATCTGGACCTCTGGGAGGACTGCGTGGCAAGAGCGCTCACAGCTGCAGGTGCCACCTCAGATGACGTGGTGCAGGTATGCTACGGCTACGGCCTGTTCACAGGCGGTGCGGGACTTGACGGTGGATCTCACAAGGTGGGCTGCCTCACTCTCCCCATGTCCTCCGGCAATACCGAGAGACAGATACAGTTCATGCGCGACCTGGGCGCTACCATACTCTGCTGCACGCCCTCCTATGCGGCTTATATCGGCGAGACCCTCCACGAGATGGGGCTGTCTCCCGCGGATATCAAGCTCAAGGCAGGCATATTCGGCGCTGAGCCCTGGACCAACGAGATGCGCCGCCAGATCGAGGAGCTCCTCGGTATAAAGGCGTATGATATATACGGTCTCACCGAGACCAGCGGCCCGGGCGTGGCATTCGAGTGCCCCGAGCAGAGCGGCATGCACATCAACGAGGACAACTTCATCCCCGAGATCATCGACCCCGACACGGGAGAGGTGCTCCCCGAGGGCTCCAAGGGCGAGCTGGTGTTCACGTCGATCACCAAGAAGGCGTTCCCGCTGCTCCGCTACCGCACAAGAGATATATGCGTACTCTCCAAGGGCAAGTGCTCCTGCGGACGCACGCTGATAAAGATGACCAAGCCCATGGGCAGAAGCGATGATATGATGATCATCAGGGGCATAAACGTGTTCCCGTCCCAGATCGAGGCTGTCCTCATCTCCAGCGGGTACACTCCCAACTATCAGATCGTCGTAGACCGCGTGAACAACACCGATACCTTCGACGTGCTCTTGGAGAGGCCTGCTGAGGCGCTCGACTACGAGATACCCAAGCGTGAGAAGGCGCTGGCATCCGCGCTCAAGACCATGCTGGGCATCACTCCCAAGGTGCATCTCGTGGCTCCCAAGTCCATCGCCCGCAGCGAGGGCAAGGCAGTGAGAGTCATCGACAAGCGCAAGCTCCACGACTGATACGATAGCTATCATCCCCCGATGACCTCGGGGGATATTTGTTACCTATATTTTCAACAAAAGCAGGGGCTGATTTTCTACTGCGTATCAATTGACAAATTATTTCAGATATGTTATAATCACAATGTATCTGCGCAAGCGGATGCGATCATATCACGGTGACGGAAGGGGGCATATCCATGAAAAGATGCATAGGTCTTTGTGTTGCATGTATCAATGAATATGGCCCCTCCGACTTTTATTGTGCGGTATACAGGCGTGCCCGTGAATACGGCTACGGCCTTCTGGTATACAACTCGGGAGCCGAAAAGGTCTCCAGCAAGTACCACGAGGGAGAGCTGGCCATATACGACCATATCGACTATGACAGGCTCGACGGCCTTATCGTCATGTCCGAGACTATCAAGGACGAGCGGGTGCTGAAGCGTATCATATCCGGAGCCCGTGAGAGAGGCGTATTCACGGTATGCTTAGATCGTCCCGTGGAGGGCTGCTATAATGTCCTCTTCAACTATACCGCAGGCTTTGAGGCGATAGTGCGCCATGTGATCGTCAAGCACGGCTGTAAAGATATATGCGTCATGGCGGGAATAAAGGGCAACTCCTTCTCCGAGGAGAGGGTCGAGAGCTGCCGCCGTGTGATGGCTGAGTACGGGCTCACGCTCCCCGATGAGAACATAATGTACGGTGAGTTCTGGTCAAGGCCTACCGCAGCGGAGATGGACAAGTTCCTGACAGCGGGCAGGGAGCTCCCCGACGCCATAGTATGCTGCAACGACAGTATGGCTATGACGGTATGCTCCAAGCTTGGCGAGTACGGGTATACCGTTCCCGATGATGTGATCGTCACAGGGTTTGACGGCATATTCGACGAGAAGTTCCATATCCCGCGTCTCACCACAGCCAAGCAGGACGCGGATCTTGCAGGCGAGAAGGCGGTGGACGCTGTCATCGCTCACAAGAACGGCAGGATACAGGACAATTTCGCTCTCATTGACCATAAGATACAGCTCACCCATTCCTGCGGCTGCAAGCCTATAGATTACCGTGAAGCCTCGGGCGGCATATCTGTACTGTTCGACATAATGACCTACGACAACGGCGTGGATTCGGATATGCATGACCTGAACGATGCGGTGGCATCGTCCTCGGACCTGAGCGAGGTATCGGAGAATATATTCAGATACTCCGACAGCTATACATGGTTCTATTATTGTCTGTGCATCAGCGAGCACTTCATGAGCATATCCTCGGATTACAGCAGATATCTTTCCAGCTCTGCTGACCCGGGTAACACCCGGCTCGTGCTCTGCGAGGAGTTCGACGGGGAGCGCATACCGCCCTATTGTGCGAAGAAGCCGCTCCATATCGAGGAAGCTCTTGAAAAATACGGTGTGCTGCTGTACTTCCCGCTGCATTTCCAGGAGATGAGCGTAGGCTACGGCGTGAGCGTCATACTCCCCGAACAGCAGCTGGCCCGCGACAACGGTGCGCTCAAGCGCCTGACGAAGTATACCCGAAATCTGAACCACTCTCTCGAGATAGCCAATACCCAGTCTGTCATGCGCAAGGTCATCGCAGAGCTGCAGGCGCTGTACGTCCGCGATCATACCGGACTGTTCAACAGACGCGGCTTCTACAACGAGATCAACCGCTGCATAGGGCTGGCGCTGGACGATACCCGCGTGTATTATCTGGTCATCGTGTCTGTGGATATGGACGGCCTGAAGACCATAAATGACACCTACGGCCATTCCGAGGGCGATGTGGCTATCAAGGCGATAGCAGATGCTATGTGCTCTCTGTGGGGCGACAATGAGATATGTGCCCGCTTCGGCGGAGATGAGTTCATCATCGCGTCCCTTACCACGAGAGCGCCCAAGAAGCATGCGCAGATACTCATGGATGAGCTGACGGGCAGTCTGGACCGATTCAACGAGTCCTCGGGCAAGCCCTACGATGTGAGGGTATCCCTTGGCATGGCATATAAGAAGATCGTACACAATATGCAGGTGGACGACCTGATCAAGGCGGCGGACAACCTGATGTACAAGGAGAAGGCTACTCACGAGGACAGCCGCTACGGTATGGCGGTCCACTCCAAGGTATGATCTGTAAGGTCATAACTGTCCCTTTAAATTACTTGATCTATACCATGGGTAGATGCGGGGAAATGGGGCAGCGACCGTAAACTTGTCCCTTGTCTCTTGTCCCTGTGCGAGCAGTTGCATCACTTTACTGTGAAACGATGTTAGAAAGCAGAATAGTATCACACTTTTTACAATATGATATGGAGGATGAACGAAATGATAGTTATCGAAATGGAGAACGGCGGTGTTATCACGGCGGAGCTCTACCCCGAGAAGGCACCCATCACAGTGGAGAACTTCCTGAAGCTGGTGGATCAGCACTTCTATGACGGGCTCATATTCCACCGCGTGATCCCCGGTTTCATGATCCAGGGCGGATGCCCTCTCGGCACGGGCACAGGCGGACCGGGCTGGCATATCAAGGGCGAGTTCGCTGCCAACGGCGTGGCTAACGATATCAAGCATACCAGAGGCGTGCTCTCTATGGCAAGAGCTATGGATCCCGATTCCGCAGGCTCCCAGTTCTTCATCATGCATCAGGATGCTCCTCATCTTGACGGACAGTACGCTGCCTTCGGCAAGGTCATCGACGGTAAGGATACCGTGGACGCCATCGCCGGGACCGATACCGACTATCGTGACCGTCCCGTCACCGATCAGCGCATAAAGCGCATATACGTCAAGTGATAAAAGCAACATCCCGACCTTTCGGTCGGGATGCCGCTTTTTTAAGGAAGGTTTCATTAAGGTGTTAGCATTAGTTATTCGTCGATGGTTCGTCGGGGTCTACCTCGACCTTGATATCGACGGTGTCCTCCTTGACCTCAGCCTCAGCTTCAGCCACGGGAGCGGGCTCGGGCCTCTCAGCCTTGGTGCCGCACTTGCCGCAGAAGTCATACTCCAGAGGGATGTCAGCGCCGCAGTTGGGGCATACATATACGCCCTTGATGGTCCTGATCTGATCCTCGATAGCAGCGATCTCGGCAGCCTTGATGGTAGCCTCGGATACCAGTGCTGCTACCTCCTCTACGGGCTCGTCCTTATATGCCTCATAGTAGGCTTTGCCGATCTCGGTGTAGATCATCTCAAGAGCCTTCTTCTCGGTACCTACCTTGTAAAGGAGCTTGACCTCATCGCTCTTAGCCTTGGCCTTGTCGCCAACGTTCTTGCCTGTAGAGGTGAGAGCCTCGGAAAGTCTGTCAAAAAATTCACTCATGGTAAGTGTCCTCCTTTATATCATCAGGTCGTCCATCTGACCTTGTGATCACATCATATCACATATGCAGGACAAAGTCAAGGATATTAGCGTTTTTTCATCTGATCGTTATTTTTCTAATCTGATTTTAATAAACATTCGGGACAAAAAAGGGGCGCACCTATGGGTGGCGCTAATATAGAAGTTTTGAGCCATAGTATTTCTGATGCAAGGTCAGAAGTGCTATGGCGTTTTTATTGACAATGCAGCGATGTTGTGCTATAATTGTTACTATCATAGATCGTAATTTAGAGGAGCAGACAATGAAAATAATAGCGATCGGAGCAGTTACAG
>JAFYEQ010000043.1 GCA_017544185.1 Oscillospiraceae bacterium | reverse complement strand
GGGAACTCCTCGAAGGAGCCGTCGAACTCAAGGGCAGTATGGCGCTCGGTATGATGCACCTCATAGGTATCTCCGCATTCCTCGATGAGCTTTATCAGTATACTTTCCGCGTGAGGAGCGGCGCATATGTATATGGTATCCGCACAGCATCCGAGTATGGCTCTCGTCCACGCTCCGCCGCGGAACTCATCGCCCACCATCTGAGCCTCGTCCACCACTGCCACATCGTAGTGTATGGAGGTGTCCAGCATCTCTATGGTCGATAACTGCAGCTCCGCACAGGGTATATATATACACTCCTCGCCCGTCACCAGATCGCAGGGGCGGGTAAAGTTCAGGTTCTCGAACTGTTCATAGGCCAGCAGTCTCAGAGGAGCAAGATATATGCCTTTCTCTGCATTCTTCAGAGCCTGTGCTGCCAGATAGGTCTTGCCAGAGTTGGTAGGCCCTATACATAGCACGAAATGCCTCTTCATTTTGCGTGCTTCGGGATAGAGAAGAGCGTAGTGGTCGGGTATGGAATCGAGTATATCCGTCTGCAGATGCTGTATAGCCTCGATGGTCCCGGCAAGTTCCTCACCATTATCTGCAAAGAACCTGTTTTGACGTATGAGCTCTGCGATACGTGATATGGGGAAGTCGTCGCGTATACGCTCGAGCAGCTGCCATATCTTCTGATCGTCCTTGATACGCTGCTTGGCGATAGCTCTGAATATCCACTCATATTGTCTTCTGTCAAGTCCCGACTGCCTGAGATAGGCTTCCGTCAGGTCGTTCATCACGCGCTTGTTGAGGTAGTCGTAGCATATCGGCAGCTCCTTTACGTAGATCTGCGTAAAGCCTACTTCCTCATATTTTTCTATGAACCTGTCCACATTGTCTATGGACAGCGCTGCGGGAGCGAGCCCGTTGATGTTGATCAGATGTATCCTTGTATCGGAGAATGCCGATGTGATGAGCCCTGCTGCCTTATCGCGGTGCTTCTTGAGCATCTGCTGCATATTCTCCCCGATAAAGCGGGACATATCTATCTCTGTCTTCTTCTGTGCTATGGTGCCGTCTGTGATCTCTGCTTTTTCGGCTAAGAGCCTGTCTATGGCTTCCTTGTTCTCATCATAGTAGGTGCGCAGCTTACGGCGTCCTTCTTCAGATACTATCTCTGAGTATTTCCTGCTCCTTTCAAGAGCATAGTCAAGAGATGCGCTGTCGATATCCTTTTTGCTCTTCTTGAGCCGCGCCTGTACCTCGTGTATTACTTTTTCTTTCCTTATGGCGTAAAACTTCTCGAAATTGTCCAAATCAAAACTCCCTAACGGCTCTTAAGATCTACGCATACAACGATCATGTTCCCCGATCTGTCATACATCTTGGAGGATATGGTCTTGCAGCTGTTGCCCGTGGCATTGGAGATATACCATCCGGATATGAACGGGTCTTCTATCTGCTCCTTGATGGCATAGAAGTAATTCTTTATGTCGTGGTTCACTCCCTTGATGGCAGGGTGGTAGCCCTCGTGCACTACGGTATCGTCTGACATGATCGTATCGGTGATCTGAAAGCCCTTTTTGTCTATAAGGTAGGCACACTCTATCTCGCTGTGTTCATTCACGTATTCACGCAGCTCGCTCTCGTGATCGGTGCCTTCCATGCACAGCAAACGGTTGATAAGATCGTATATGGTACGCTTGTAGCTCTCGATCCGTATACTGGTGATGGTCTCATTGTTCTTGGTGGAGATGTTCAGCTTCTTTGCGGCATCCTCCACCCGCATCCTTGCTTCATTGGTGAACAGATAGTTGAAGCGGTCGGGCTTCTGGAAATAGAATCCCTGGAAATAGTCCACGCCCATTATCATACAGGTGATGACCTCGTCTACCCGCTCAGTGCCCTCCGCCACGGTCATGGCACCGATCTTCTTGGCGGTGGATATGATCGAGCGGAATATCTCCCGCTTATACTTATCGCTGTCGATATCCGCCACCACGGAGCGGTCTATCTTTATGACATCTGGATTGATGAACATCACATGGTCTATGGTCTCCGCTCCCGCTCCTACGTTATCGAGTGCTATCAGGAAGCCGCGTGAACGGTAGTAGTCCACGAACATCATAAGGTCGAATATGTCGGTGACCTTAGACTGATCCACCTCTATGATGATGTTCTGCGGGAGGATATGATTGTCCTGAGCCGCACGGAGTATCTCACCTTTGAGAGGCGGCTTGCTGTTGAGTATATCTGCATCGAAATTCAAGAACAGCTGGGGCGCAGACCCCTGGCGAGAGAACGACATCATAGCCTTCTCGCGGCATATGCGGTCGAGCTCGGAGAGCCTGCCTGTATGGCGGGCATGCTCAAATATAGGTATCGGGGGTATGATCTCGCCGTCGGACGATCCGCGTGCGAGCGCCTCGAGCCCTATGTACTTCTGGGTATTGAGAGAATATATGGGCTGGAACTCGATGATCAGATCACCGTCATCGATCAGCCTCTTCAGCTTTGCAGGATCGTAAGTCATTTTCTTCTTATCCTTATCATATCATCTTTATCCATAAGTCTGCCTGCGGTATCATCGCCGTGTATCTTCGCCACGATCTCATCATACTGACCGTACATAGCCTGTACAGCGTTCTCTATGAAGAAATAGTACAAAAGATACGCGAAGGAAAGTATGAGCATAAGAGCGGTGATCACGATGAAAGCCTTCAATCCGCATATAAAGAACACGCCCATACACAGAAACAGCACTATACAGCACATGACCGTCACCAGCAGGTGGACGAAGCGTTCATGCTGTATGAATCCTATCTGTATGAGATGCTCCTGCCTGAGCAGTTCAAGGTCTGTGGTGCTGTCCGATAAGGCAGCGTCAACGTTTTTCATATAAGTAGTGATATACTTTTTCATCGTTATCTCCGAAACAGCTTGAGCATATCCCGACTGCGAGCTCATGCTCACAGCGTTATGCATACATTACTATTATAACATATCTTGATGACGATTTCAAGAGATTTTAGATAATATGAAAAATTTATTTATACATCCTGCATCTGTGATACAGATCTCTACTTTTTCTATTTATCCCATTGCATTTTCTGTGATGATATGCTATAAGTGACGCTATTCGGCATTAGTATCCCTTAGTGGTCATTAAGAGGTATTTAGAACCCTATTTTACGTCATTATTTGAGGTGGAAAACCCATATCCGGACGATCCGCCTGCTGAAAGTCCGCTGTCTGAAAATAAGGGACAATATAATAACAACGATTCAATACAGAAAAATCAATTACTGAGTGATAGATCCTCTATCATTCCTGCGGCGAAGCCAACTTTCAACATTCCGAGTGTTGAAAAGCTGACTGACGGATATAACGCAGAAGAAGTAGAGTATTACACAGAAGTCGTAAAACACAACATCAGCTATGGCTATCTTGGC
>JAFYEQ010000042.1 GCA_017544185.1 Oscillospiraceae bacterium | reverse complement strand
ATGACGGTCAGGATCGTACGATCTAGATCACAGCTTCTCAAAGGCGACGGCCTTCTCCTTCATGGAGATCTTCGCGACCTTATAGCCGTAGGCCGTCAGCTCCTTCTTGTATGTCAGGAACGAGTGATCTATCGACACCCCTGCGATATCTTCTATCTCGGCGAAGGAGAGCTTTATCTTATCCCTGCCGTCCGATGCTATGTATCTCCACAAAGGGGCGTATTTGCTCATATCAGTTCCTCGTCATCAGCACCACACACTCGCAGTGGGGCGTCCCGGGGTACAGGTCAACAGCACATATCTTCCTCAGTGTATACCCGTTCTCCGATAAGATCCTGCAGTCGCGGGCCGCTGTGGACGGGTCGCAGGACACCATGACTATGCGCTCGGGGGCCATCTTCACCATAGACGACAGGGTGAGCCCGTCGCAGCCCTTGCGGGGCGGGTCGGTGACGATGATATCCGGTGAGAGCTCCTCGTCTGCGAAGCGTGTAGCCGCCTTTGCAGCGTCGGCGCATATGAACTCGACGTTGGATATGCCGTTGACGCGGGCGTTGTATACCGCGTTCTCCACCGCCTGAGGGACGATCTCAGCTCCTGTGATGCGGGAGGCGAGATGCGCCATGGAGAGCCCTATGGTGCCCGCTCCGCAGTACAGATCCAGTACGCTCTTCCCCTCGGGCTCGGCGTACTCGCATACCTTCGCGTAGAGCCGCTCTGCCTGATCTGTGTTGATCTGATAGAAGGACGCAGGGGACAGACGTATGCGAAGATCACACATGATGTCCTCTATGCAGCCGTCACCCAGGTAGGGTATCAGCTCCTTGCCCAGTATCACGTTGGTGGCATCGGGATTGACGGAGAGCACTACCGCCTGTATATCTGAAAACTTTGCCTTCAGCAGTACCGCCAGCTCTGTAAGGTCGGTGCGCACGCGGCATACGAGACAGACCATGATCTGTCCGGTATGACGTCCCTGCCTGATGTATATATGTCTCAGCGTCCCCGTGCAGGTGGTCTCATCGTAGGGCGCTATACCGCAGCTGTCCGAGTATGACAGCACGTATGACGCTATCTCGCCGAATATCCTCGGCTCCAGCAGACAGTCATCGCACTGTATCACACGGTGAGAGCGGGGAGCGTAGAAGCCGAATACAGACCCCTGTGTGCCTGCCGCCACGGGGTACTGTGCCTTGTTGCGATAGCGGTCGGTATCTATGGCGGCGACGATCGGCTCGGTGAGCCCGGCGGTATCGAAGCCGCCGATGCGCCTGAACACCTGCTCGACGTTATGTTCCTTGATACGTGCTTCCTCGGTATACCCGATATGTCTGTAGGCGCAGCCGCCGCATTTCCCGAATACACCGCAGCCCCTGTCCGCCCGAAGGGACGAGGGGCTGACGACCGTATCCACTATGCCGTAGGCATAGGACTTGTTGACCTTGACGATACGGCAGCGGAGGACGTCGCCCACAGCGGTGAAAGGCACGAACACTGCCATGCCCTCGTACCGTCCGACACCGCTGCCTTCGGAGGATATATCCGTTATCTCAAGGTCTATGATATCGTTCTTTTTCATGGTCATAGATCTTATTTGTGTTCCCTCTGCCAGTCGCAGAACGCAGCCTCTGTCTCGCTGCGCTTGGGCCTGCACATGAGCTCATGGAGCGCGTCATGAGGTGACTTGCCCTTGAAGAGCACATGATAGCACTGCTCCGTGATAGGCATGCATACTCCCAGCTTGCGGCTGAGCTCATAGGCAGCCTCGGCGCAGAGATAGCCCTCTACGGTGCCGATCTGCTTCACAGCCTCAGCGGGATCCGTGCCCTGTCCTATGAGGATGCCCGCACGGCGGTTGCGGGAATGCATGGAGGTACAGGTGACGATCAGGTCGCCGATACCCGTGAGCCCTGCGAAGGTCTCGGTCTTGCCGCCCATAGCCTTGCCGAGAGTGGAGATCTCCCATATCCCTCGTGTCATGAGCGCAGCCTTGGTGTTGTCGCCGAGGCCCATGCCGTCGGATATGCCCGCGCAGAGAGCAATGATGTTCTTGAAGGCGCCGCCTATCTCGCAGCCTACCACGTCATCATTGAGGTATATCCTCAGCGTGGGGCTGTTCATGATCTCCTGCACGAACTGTGCATCCTCATGACGGCTCGAAGCGGCAACTATGGTAGTGGGTATGCCCCTTGCTACCTCTTCGGCGTGGGAGGGACCTGTGAGCACCGTGGTAGGCTTGCCGATCTCCTCTGAGATGACCTCGCTCATGCGCTTGAGAGAGCCCTTCTCCAGGCCCTTGCCGGTATTGACGACTACAGCATCCTCCTCTATATAGGGTGCTGCCTGTTTAGCCACGTCCCTGACGAAGTTCACGGGGATGCCGAAGACCACCAGATCCTTGCCCTTCACATCGCTGATATCATCGGTGAGCGCGATGGCATCGGGGATATGTACCCCGGGGAGCTTGGCCTTGTTCTCGCCGTCTCTCTTTATATCGTCTATCTCCGACTTGAAGGCGGACCATACTGTCACATCGTTGCCTGTGGAGTTGAGGCTCATTGCGACTGCCAGTCCGAAGCCGCCGGAGCCGAGTACTATTACCTTAGCCATTGTGTTCTCCTTCCTTGTCGTCGGGCTTCTTGGCGAACAGCTTGTTCTCCGTGCCGTTCTTGAGGCGCTCTATATTGGAGCGGTGCATATATACCACCAGCAGGCCCGTAACGAGGGCACATACGGTATAGGATATGACACTTGGCATATCCTTGTGCTTTACGAACAGATTTATGCAGAACGTGATCACAGGGTAGCTCAGCGCCGCCGTCATGGACGCTACCGAGACGTACCTGGTGATAAGGCATATCGCTATGAACAGGGGTATCACTATCCCGAAGGTGATCGGGTCGATGACTATCAGGACGGAGCTTGCCACAAGAGCGCCCTTGCCGCCCTTGAAGCCGTACCATACCGGGAATATATGTCCGAGTATGGCGAACATGCCCGCCACGTAGCCTATGAGCTGCGTATCGACGCCGCTGCCTACCAGCTTCGTCTCGATAAATATGGACAGCAGTACGGCGATGACGCCCTTAGCAAGATCTCCTATGAGCGTCAGCAGGGCAGCGCCCTTGCCGTATACGCGGAGAGTATTGGTGAGTCCCGCGTTCTTGCTGCCGTAGTCGCGTATATCCTGATGGTACAGCAGATGGGACACTATTATAGCCGAGTTGCAGCTCCCCAGAAGATAGGAGATGACTACAGTCAGCAGTAAGGATAGAGCTATCATTTTGCCTCCGATAGAGGACCGATGTACGCCCGCTACTTCACGTCGTTGCGGTCACGTTCCCTTACGACGAAGCGGACAGGCGTGCCTGTCAGACCAAAGGTCTGACGGATCTGGTTCTCGATGTAGCGCTGGTATGAGAAGTGGAAGAGCTGTGCGCGGTTGACGAACACCACGAACGTAGGCGGCTTGGTGGACGCCTGTGTGATGTAGTATATCTTCAGCCTGCGTCCCTTGTCGGACGGGGGCTGTACGCGCTGAGTGGCGTAGGACAGCACGTCGTTGAGCATGCCCGTGGTGACGCGCTTGCAGTTCTGCTCATTCACGTCGTTTATGAGCGGGAACAGCTTATCCAGTCTCTGGCCTGTCTTGGCGGATATGAATATGAACGGCACGTAGGACATGAAGGAGAACTGCTCCTTCAGCTTTGCGGTATAGTCATCGAGGGTATGGCTGTCCTTCTCGATAAGGTCCCACTTGTTGACCGCCACGATGCAAGCCTTGCCCTGCTCATGGGCGTAGCCCGCGATCTTGGAGTCCTGCTCCGTGAAGCCCTCCGCAGCGTCTATCATTATCACCGCCACGTCAGCACGGTCCACGGCCATATATGAGCGCAGCACGCTGTAATGCTCTATGCGCTCGTTGACCCTTGCCTTGCGGCGTATGCCGGCGGTGTCTATGAAGACATATTTACCGTGGTCGTTCTCTACGACGGTATCCGTGGCGTCACGGGTGGTGCCCGCGATGTCGGATACTATCATTCGCTCCTCGCCTGCCACGCGGTTTATCAGTGAGGACT
>JAFYEQ010000041.1 GCA_017544185.1 Oscillospiraceae bacterium | reverse complement strand
TTGTATTCGCCTATGGTGCGGTCCTCAAGGAAGAAGAATCCCAGCTGCTCGCACCTGACGATGTTGAGTATCCTGTAGTAGTCCTTGGTGGATACCGTAAGGGGTATGACAGTGGTCTTCTCGAACTGTGATATGGAGCCCACCACACCATCGTATACGTCCTGCATGCGCTTGTCGAACTCAAGGGAGAAGTACTTTGTCTCCATGCCCTCGGGGATGTGCAGCTCCGTATCCTCCGCCTCTGTGGCAGCCGTGGACTGCGCAGCCGTGATGACCGTGAGATCGGGAGCAGGCTCCGTCGCGCACGCGCACAGCATCACAGCAGCGATCACAGCCGTCATCGCCGCCTTTATCCGTCTCATCGTCATCACCACGCCTTCAGTCAGAGATCGGGAAAGGAGCGGCGGACGTTCTCAACGCTCAACTCTCTCCGATCCCTATCACATCATGTATATCTCAAATATGTAGTCCGTGTCGTTGAAGGAGTAGGACACGTTCTCGTAGGACATCCCCAGAGATGAGAGTATCTCCGCCAAGCTGCCCTCACCGAAGCCGGAGAGTATCTCCTGCTCGATCTGGTCCGCCGCCTCCTTGCTGTCCGCACGCACGCGCAGCACAGGCTCGCCCGCCTCCGCCTGACGCAAGATCACGTCCCGCGCCTCATCTGCGTTCGCAGCACACATCAGGTTCCGCTCGTACCAGTCGTAGGCCTGACCGTCAACGACGGGCATGCCCTCCTCAACGGTGCGGCTGCGGCGTATCTCCTCATCGTCCAAGCCGTATATATCGTAGCGTATGCGGTCGCCGTCCTCGGGATCGTCCCAAGTGGGGTCTATGTGGTAGTACTTCCCGTCGATGGACACGATATCCCACATGTGGTCGCCTATCGCCATATCCCCCACATCACGGGCAACGCCCTCCACTACCATGGCGTCTATCCCCGCCTGCCTGCACAGGTATACGAAAGCCTTTGCGTAGCCCTGACAGGTGCATTTATGGAGCCCCAGCGCACCGTATATGTCGTTGTCGTTCTCGCCCTCACCGTCGCCGTAGTTTATGCGCAGCACCAGCTCGTCGTGTATGTGCTGCACCTTTTCGCCCTCGGACATATCCTCCGTGCCCGCCAGTATGGACGCGGCCTCCGCGTCGATCTCGCTCTGCATGGACGCCGCAGTGTCCTTGTCGTATCGGTAGCTTATCACTGCGCTCGAGTCGCCTTCTGTCACGGCAAAACGATCGTCCACCCAGAAGAGCCTCTCATCGTAGCGTTTAAGAGCCCGGAACGCCGCGTATACCTCGTCCCGGCTGTACTTGCCGCCCAGATCTACTTTCTCTTCGTGCTGCGCCATGGCCGCACCTAAGATGCCGTACAGCTCCCGGGACTTCTCATCCAGCATATCACGGCGGTATGACGCCAAAGCGCCCTCCCCCTTATCACGGGGCTGCGCCGATGCGCATCCCGTACACATGACGGCGCCGCACAGCAGTGCCGCGAGAACCATACCAAGCTTTGTATATCTGATATATATCACCCTTACAGAAGCAGGTCTGTCGCGACCTCATCGTGATCTGAGCTGTCCTCATCCGTACCCGTGACCGTCTCGGGCTGCGTAACTGTCTCGGTCTCCGTGACCGTCTCGGTGACTGTCTCGGCAGCAGGTCCCGGGTCGCTGAAGATCATGGATATGTGTATGATCATCTCATGCTCGTTGATGTAGCGTATGTACCTGTCGGCGTATACCTGCCGCTCACAGCTGGCGTTGACGTGCTTTAGCACTTCCTTCATGCCACCCGTGTCGAAGAGCAGAGTACGCGCCATGTCAAAGGCAGCCTTGTTGTCGAAGCGTATGGCTATGTCCTTGAGCCCGCTGTCCACGCGGCTCACCGCCTGAGACTTCAGCATCCCCACCGCGTCCACAGCACTTTTGCATATGAGCCCCTCGCGGACGTAGTAGTTCTCCGCAGCCGTACACTGCGGCCATGTGAAGTACTGCATATCGAGGGTATGGGTCACGCCCAGTATGTCATCGTCATCCGCCAGAAAATAGTAATGCCGCAGGAACAGCGGATCTGCGGGAGAGAGTATGGGGTCGTCCCAGGTGCAGTCCACATGATACCATTCCCCGTCCAGCTTGACGATGTCCCATGAATGGGGCAGCCCCTGCTCGTTGGTGCCCATGACGGTCATACAGTCAATGCCCGCCTTGGAGCACAGATAGTCGAAGGACTTGGCGTAGCCCACGCACTGGGCTATGTCCTTGCAGAAGGCGCCGTAGATAGTGCGGGCGAAGTTCTCATCGTCCTCGAAGGTGGCGCCCAGCACCAGCGCATCGTGGAACGCCAGCAGCTTGTGATAGTCGTCGGTATCATCACCGAAGGCGGCGAAGATCTTGTCCGTGGCCTCATCTATCTCCCGCTGCATAGTGTCTATGTCCATGTCCTCGAAGCGGTAATAGAGCTTCAGCTCCTTCGTGGCGAAACGGGGATTGTCGTAGAAGCTGGCCAGCCAGAAGATATCCTCTTCCTCGTAATATACCGCTATGAAGATCTTGCGAAGCACATCGGGGGAGACCTTCTCGGGGAACACCGCCTTGTCCTCATGGGCTCTGGCAGCGGCGGCTATGATGTCGTAGTATCCCCGCTCGGTATCGGTGAGAGAGGAATATATGTATCTGCTGTCATCCGCGACAAACGGGCTGTCCGCCGTCACGTCGGTGACGGCGGGAGCCTCATCGACGGAGCTTGAACAGCCCGCAAGCATGATACACAGCAGTACTGCGATGCTTTTTTTTATCATATATGACGGGTCCTCCGGTGCGGGAGCAGGCTCCCTGCAGAAGAACGGCCGATCAGTACTTCAGATCCAGCTCGATCAC
>JAFYEQ010000040.1 GCA_017544185.1 Oscillospiraceae bacterium | reverse complement strand
TTGCCGCCCCACAGGAACTTCTTCAGTCCCTTGTCGGGGTAGGCGGTAACTGGTACGATCCTGAGAGTATCCGCGCCCGATACGGCTGCGATCTTAGCGGCCGTCTCTTCGCAGTTGCCTGACATCGAATAGTATACTATGAGAGTCTTCATAATGTCCCTCCTGTCAGTCGAATATGCCCAGCTCACCGCCGTCGCGCATGGAGTAGGTCTGGGTGCCTCCGACGATGATGTGATCCATGAGCGTCACGTCCACAGCGGACAGCAGCTCGTTTATGCGTCTGGTGACTGCCACGTCCTCTTTGGAGGGAGCGGCAGAGCCTCCGGGATGGTTATGTGCGAGGGCTGCCATGGCGCAGCCTGAGTTCAGGACCTCCGAGAGTATCTTTCGCATCTCTATGGAGGTATACGCCGATGTACCGCGGCTTATCTCCGCCACGCTCAGCAGATGCAGGTCGTGGTCGAAGCAGGCGATGAGGAATTTGTTGGCGGAGGAGCCCACGAAGTAGGGGCGGAACATGGCGGAGAGCGACGTGGTGTCGGAATAGGACGTGCCTTTGCTCTCATCGGCATAGTAGGCGGTGAGGAGCGGCGGTATCAGCTTCAGGAGGACTGCGGCGCTCTCCGTGACGTAGGGTATCTTGGTGAGCTCCGACACGTCGGCGGAGAGGACCCCCGACAGCGAACCGAAGCGGTCTATCAGTTGATGGGCCGTCATTTTGGTATCCCGCATGGGGATAGCGTAGAACAGCAGCAGCTCTATGATCTCATGGGGCGCGAAGCCGTCGAGGCCTGTCTTCAAGAAGCGCTCCTTGACGCGTTGGCGATGGCCTGTGGCATGATGCTTCTTGTCGCCAAGATCTTTGGCAGGCTCCGAAGCCGCTCCCGACTCGGGAGGGGCAGCGTTCAGGGCGGCCATCTCTTCGCCGCGCTCGGCCACCGCACGGGACAGCTCATCGTCGCCTATGGCGGCGGACAGCTCGTCAAGACCTATGTCACGATCCATGCGGTCACCCCCTGCATGATAGTATGAACAGTATGAACATTAATACTTCATTATACCATTTCGGCCCGGGATATTCAACACATCTGATATGTATATTATTAAATAAAATATGAACTGGTACACCGAACGGGGCGCAGAAAGTGCGGCAGCCGTCTGCGGTGCCCTATAGCCTATAGACCTATAAACAAAAAGCCCCCGTGATAGGGGGCTCGCCCTTGCAGGGCACATCATTTGGCGGAGAGGAGGGGATTCGAACCCCTGTGCGGTTGCCCGCAAACTGATTTCGAGTCAGCCCCGTTATGACCACTTCGATACCTCTCCGTACACAGGCAGCGTGACAGCGTGCTGTCGGCAGTATGCTGTCCTTGTCACGAGTGTTATTATAGCATATACCCCTGCGAAAATCAAGGGGTCTCGGAGATTTTTTTCGGATCTGGCAAAAAAATCGCATTTTCCTATTGAAATTTCTGAGATATTGTTATATAATATAAGATGGTGAGTTTTATTTTGTTTTATGGAGGAATAATATGATAAACGATCAGCAGTCGGCGGCTGCCGTTCTCTCCGCTCTCTTTGACGACGGTGTCTATACCGAGCTGTCGGCAGGATATCAGGGCAGGAGCGGACAGTCCGTCATCACCGCATACGGCTATGCCGGCGGTACGCCTGTCTACGTGTTCGCACAGGACAGCAGCGTTTCGGGTGGTGCTGTAGACAGTGTCCATGCAGCTAAGATCGCTCAGGTCTTTGAGCTGGCAGCCCGCAACGGTATGCCCGTCATAGGCGTGTACGATTCCCGCGGTGCCTTCGTGGACGACGGCGTGGAGTCCCTCAACGCCTACAGCCTCATGCTCGAGAAGCTCACGGCTATGTCGGGCGTAGTGCCCACAGTATCTGTGATCACAGGTATATGCTCGGGCTCTATGGCGCTCATAGCATCGTCCGCAGATCTGGTAGTCATGACCAAGGACGCGGAGATCTATCTTGATGCAGCAGATCCCTCTTCTGCCGACAAGGCAGCCGAGAACGGTACAGTGCAGCTGGTGGCTAAGGACGCTGCAGACGCGCTGGACAAGGTGCGCCGCTATCTGTCACTCATGCCTCAGAACGATCTGTCGCCGCTCCCCGAGTACGAGTACGATCCCCCCGCTGCGGCGGATATGTCCGATGCTCACAAGGCGTGTGAGTCCGTAGCCGACGCAGGCAGCATCATAGAGCTGTCCGCAGCCTTCGGCAAGGCATCTGTCACTGCTCTGGGTACCGTGAACGGCACGGCTGCGGGCCTTGTAGCTACCGACAAGACAGCCGGGAAGCTCACGCCCCACGATCTGCAGAAGATCGCCCGCTTCGTTCGCCTCTGTGACGCCTACGGCATCCCCGTGGTCACCATAGTGGACTGCGAGGGCATAGAGAACAAGGGCTGTGCTGCAAGGATGCTGGTGCGTATGGCAGCGGTATACTCCGAGGCCGTATGCCCCAAGGTGACCATCATCAGCGGCAAGGCTACAGGTGCGGTGTTCACGGCCTTCGCAGGTAAGAACGCAGCAGCAGATATGACCATCGCTCTGGATACCGCGGTGATCGCTCCCATCGATCCCATGACCGCAGCCGAGTTCCTGTACCATGACAGGCTCATAGGTGCTGCAGATCCCGCAGCGGTGCGCAAGGCATCCGCAGAGGACCATGCTCGCACAGAGGGCAGTGCCGCTCTGGCAGCTCAGAGAGGTGCTGTGGATATGGTGACGGACGCATCGGGCGTTCGCGCGGCTGCAGCCTCCGCTCTCGACTTTGCGGCAGGCAAGCGCCTTCTCAGACGACTTCCCAAGAAACACAGCGTAATATGCTGATCCGAGGTGTAACATGAAAAGATATAATATCACAGTGAATGGAAAGACATACGATGTAGAGGTGGAGGAGACAGGCTCTGCTCCCTCCGCTCCCGTGCAGGCTGCTCCCGCAGCACCCGCTCCCGCTCCTGCGGCTCCCAAGGCTGCAACAGGCTCCGGCACTCCCGTCAAGGCTCCCATGCCCGGCAATATCCTGGACGTGAAGGTGAACGTGGGCGATACCGTCACATCGGGACAGGTCATCGTCATACTCGAAGCTCTCAAGATGGAGAACGACATCGTTGCCAGCGCATCCGGCAAGATCACATCCCTCAACGTGAAGAAGGGCGACACCGTCAACTCCGATGATGTCATCGCCACCATAGGTCAAGGGGCAGTACGATGAAGAAGATAAATATATGCGAGACTATACTCAGAGATGCCCATCAGTCCCTGATCGCGACGAGGATGAGCATCGACGAGATGATACCCATCATGCAGGAGCTGGACAAGGTGGGGTACTACTCCGCTGAGGTATGGGGCGGTGCTACCTTCGACGCATGCATACGCTTTTTGGATGAGGATCCCTGGGAGAGACTGCGCATAATACGCAAGAATATGCCCAACACCAAGCTGCAGATGCTGTTCCGCGGACAGAACATGCTGGGCTATCGTCACTATGCCGATGACGTACTGGAGTACTTCGTTCAGAAGACCGTAGACAACGGCATGGACATCATACGTATATTCGATGCTCTCAATGATATACGCAACCTCCATACTGCCATACACGCAGCAAAGAAGGAGGGCGCTCACGCTCAGGTAGCTATGAGCTTCACGCTGGGCGATGTGTTCACCGATGAGTACTATGTCGATTACGCAAAGCAGTGCGAGAGCGAGGGCGCTGACTCCATATGCATCAAGGATATGGCAGCTCTGCTCACTCCCTACCGCGCAGCCAGCCTGACCAAGGCGCTCAAGGACAACATCCGCATTCCCGTAGGCATACACACCCACTATACCTCCGGTCTTGCATCCATGTGCCTGCTGAAGGCTATCGAGAACGGTGCCGATATCGTGGATACCGCTATGTCGCCTCTGGCTCACGGCACGTCCCATACTCCCACGGAGTCTATGGTGGCTGCTCTTCAGGGCACGGAATATGACACGGGACTGGATCTTGTGAAGCTGACGGAGATACGCTCTTACTTCATGGGACTGCGTCAGAAGTACATCGACAACGGTCTTCTCGACCCCAAGATGCTGGTCACCGACGCGAACGCGCTCATCTATCAGGTACCCGGCGGCATGCTGTCCAATCTGCTCAGCCAGCTCAAGCAGGCAGGCAAGGAGGACAAGTTCGAAGAGGTGCTGCGTGAGGTGCCCAAGGTACGTGCCGATGCGGGCAACATCCCTCTCGTCACCCCGTCCTCTCAGATCGTGGGCACACAGGCAGTGTTCAATGTCATCAACGGCGAGCGCTACAAGACCTGCACCAAGGAGTTCAAGGACGTGGTAGCCGGCAGATACGGCCGCACGCCTACTCCCATAGATCCCGAGTTCCGCAAGAAGATACTCGGCGATGAGGAGGCTATCGACTGCCGTCCCGCAGACCTTCTCGAACCCGAGCTGGAGAAGCTCAGGCTCGAATGTGCCGAGTGGATGGAGCAGGAGGAGGACGTCCTCACCTACGCTATGTTCCCGAAGATCGCTCCCAAGTTCTTCGAGAAGCGACGCAACAAGAAATACGGCATAGACCGCAACAGCGATGCAGCCAACAAGATACACATGATGTGATATGAGGATGCTCTGGATAAGGTAACGATAAAGCGCATCATATGCATCGTTCTGGATCTGGTGCTCGTGGCACTGTCCATAAGCATCATGATCGACCAGCGCCGTGCCGGAAGGTCCGGCGGGGACGATGAGTAGAGAAACATATAAGGAGCACCTGAGGGTGCTCCTTTTTGTATGGGTATGGGTAGGTATGAGTGTCATTCATCGGGAAGGGTAGTGTTTATGAAGTACTCTCTGATCTTTCCGTCCTTCGTGCCTCTGAACATGACGTCTTCCACTTCCAGCACGATGGTATCACCTTTTTTGTAGTCGAAGTCGGTAAGAGGCTCGCCTTTGTCATCGTACAGATATCCTATGGTGACCCAGACCTTGTTGGAATCATACCAGTCTTCATACACGAAGGCTATATCGTTCTCCTTGTAAAGGTTGGTCTTTACTGAGACCGTCTTTCCCTTGAGGTCGTCATACATCCCGTGGATCTCGCCGTCAACTATCGGGTGCGCATCCACTGTGGCATCTATAACGCTGTTCGGGGAAATGAAGTCTGCTTTTGATGCCGTGGAGCATCCTGTAAAGCCGGATGCAAGGATCATTGAAAGGCAAAGTGTCGCAAAAGTACGTTTCATCTTAGTTATCTCCTTTTTGTCGGTGAAAGGGTCTGGTCCGGTCACTTATCATTATACCACATGTTATTAGATCAATCAATAGTTAAGGTAAAATTTGATCTGATCCTAATCTGTAAATAAATTAATTTTAATGTAAATGAAGACCGAATGACAAATGCTCACATTTTGGGATATGACAAAAGACCGCACCGTCCATATGAACGGTGCGGATGTTATCTATATCGCGGCGGACTTACCCCTGCAGGTGCAGTATGTTCAACAGCAGCAGCCAGCAGGTGCTGTAATAGGTCACCGCAGACACCAAGTCGTTTATGGTGGTGATCAGCGGACCAGATGCTACCGCAGGGTCGATGCCGATCTTCTTGAAGAACAGAGGGATCAGCGTGCCCACGGTGCTGGATATCAGCATGGCTATCACCATGGCGATGCCGATGCAGGCGGATACCGCGAAGGCGAAGTCGGGGGGCCTGTCCTTGAATATGACTATATACGCCCCAAGGAATATGAAGCTGGCGGTGCCCAGCAGCAGGCCGTTGGACAGGCCTACGCGCATCTCCTTGAACACCAGATGCCGCTTGTCCTTACCTGTGAGGCCCTCGTCCATGAGGACGCGGAGAGTGACTGCCAGAGATTGTGTGCCCACGTTACCGGACATGCCCAGTATCAGCGACTGGAACGCCATTATGATGGTGAGCTCTGCGATGATCTTCTCGAAGGTGCCTATGACGGCGGATACCAGCATACCAAGCCCCAGCAGTATCAGCAGCCACGGGAGGCGC
>JAFYEQ010000039.1 GCA_017544185.1 Oscillospiraceae bacterium | reverse complement strand
TTAAGTCCCGCCGCAAATATCAAGACGTCGATCTATCGATCTCCCCGTAAGGGGACGGAAACGCCTTTTCAGCCCATATTGATATGTGTATGTTTGATGTGTCGATCTATCAATCTCCCCGTAAGGGGACGGAAACTATGGGAAATTATGTGCTAACCAATTACGCTTTTCTATTGGTCGATTTATCAATCTCCCCGTAAGGGGACGGAAACGTGTGCAGGGTCATACCGTTAGTAAGATTAGTGTTCGGTCGATCTATCAATCTCCCCGTAAGGGGACGGAAACTATGTGAGCAGGTGCTGGAGTCTGCAATATCCGATCTTGAGTCGATCTATCGATCTCCCCGTAAGGGGACGGAAACGTAAAGACCACGTAGCTAAGCAGCTCAAGTATCTTGATCTATCTATTTATATCCCCGTAAGGGGACGGAAATTTAAAGGAGAAAAACATGAACATTTTATTTTCACCCGTAGGGATGACTGACCCCATCAAATATAATCACGATGGGGCGATGCTGCATATCTGCCGATACTTTGACATAGACAAGGTGTATATGTATATGTCAAAGGAGGTATGCGATGAGGAGGACAAGGACCATCGCTTCACCTACTGCCTTGAACGTCTCGGAGAAGCCAAGAACAAAAAGATCGCCTGTGAGTGCATCCGCAGACCGGAGCTCACAGACGGGATCGAGAGATTCGACTATTTTACCGAGGAATTTTCTACACTGTTGAATGATATCCGTGAAGGAATGGGTGAAGAAGACACGCTATACCTGAATATCTCTTCAGGTACACCTGCGATGAAAGCCACATTGCTGTATCTCATACCCTTGACGCCCTATAAGATGGTACCTGTACAGGTATTTACCCCGGAAAAGAAGTCCAATTCCAAGCATGAGAAAAGGGAAGACTTTGACCCGGAGCTTGAATGGGAAGGCAATGATGACAACGATAACGGCATAGACCGCTGCGTGATATCCGATATCGCGTCTTATTCTGCTAAGATACAGAAGAAGATGGTCGCCACCCTTCTGGAGAAGTATAATTATGTGGGTGCGTGGGAGGTCGCTAAAACGATAAAAGACACACTGAGCCCCGGTGCCTATGAGCTGCTGATCGCCGCAAGGGACAGATACATGCTCGACAGTGAAAAGGCTGCTCAGGTGCTGAAGAAGAACAGTATCCCCCTGTATGATAAGGCAAAGGAATATCTGCTGCGTCTTGATCTGCTGGTAAGAAAAGAGGAATATGCCGACTTTATACGCGGACTAAGCCCCTTACTGGCTGATATGTACCAGTGCGTGCTCAAAAACATCTGCCATATAAATGTGAAGCGATACTGCACCAATGGTAGGTGGGACTATACGAAGGTCAGTGAAGACCGGAGGTTATTTGATGTGCTCGATGCCGGTAACGGAGACTTTACGAGACTGCATTATAATAATTCCAACGTACTTGTGAGCCTTATCAGCGAGTTCGCAGATGATGAAGAGCTGAAGACCAAATGCATAAAGCTGCGCAGTGTAGAAGAACGCATCAGGAACGACACCGCTCACGAGCTTGTCAGCGTATCGCAGAAGGACATCGTAGAGCGCACCACGATAGAGGAGATATCTCCCGACGGAATGACGCCGCAGAAGATCATATCTATCATCATCAAGGTATACGAACACTGCGGCATCAACATGAAGAAGAACTTCTTATTCGCCTATGACAACATGAACGAGATCATAATAAAGGCGCTCGATGGATAAATGAGGCGCTCACGCCAGATCTGTGCCAGACCGGAGCGGCAGGGCCGGAAATAGTACCGTACAGTCTGCGTTCAGGCTGTCGACCCACGTCCCAAATATAACAAAGACCAACATCCTCTGTCATATCCGGCAGAGGATGTATTAGTTCACTAAAAATACTTGATTTTTTGTGAGCGATGTGGTATAATATAGGATGGTCATTTATTTGTACTGCAAGAAAGGAGACCGACATGGTAAAAGTTGGTTTTATAGGTGCCGGCAATATGGGCGGTGCCATTATGGGCGGAATAATGAGAAAAGGCATGGATGCGTACGTCAGCGCATACGACAGTGATCCTGCCAAGGCAGCGGCGCTCCCTGCGGGCGTACATGCTGCGGGCAGCATAGACGAGCTGATAAGCTCATCTAAATATGTCTTCCTTGCCATCAAGCCCCAGGTGTTCGATGCGGTGATGCCCGATATCGCAAAGTCTGTCACTGAAGATCATGTGGTAGTATCCATAGCTGCGGGCATAACCGAGGACTATATCATAAAGAGCCTCGGTATCGACGCTCATGTAGTGATAGTAATGCCCAACACGCCCTTTCTTCTGGGCGAGGGCGCTACCGCTCTGGCGAAGGGCAGATATACCACCGATGAAGAGTTCATGCAGGTGAAGGCTATCTTCGAGACGGGCGGCATCGCAGAGGTGGTCCCCATGGACAAGATGAAGGAGATCATAGCCATAAACGGCTCCTCTCCCGCGTTCATATACCTCTACGGAAAGGCATTCGTGGACTATGCAGCCGACAACGGAATAGACAAGGACACTGCTCTGAGACTGTTCGCTAAGTCTCTCATCGGCTCTGCTAAGATGATGACAGACTCTGGCAAGAGCCTGGACGAACTGATAAAGATGGTATCTTCGCCCGGAGGCACCACTCTGGCAGGTCTTGACGGCCTGTACGAGGGCAAGCTGGAAGATACCGTGAAAGACTGCTGTGAGCGATGCACGAAGCGTGCATATGAACTGAGCAGATAAAGGAAGGATAGTTTTGGCGATAATACCTTTTTTCGGACGCAACAGACATGAGACCCCCGGCCCCGGCATCTCCAAGGACAGACCGCAGAAGAAGCCCTTCTTCAGGTTCATGGAGATGTACTTCGAGAGGTTCTGGAAGATGGTGCGGCTCTCGCTGCTGACGTTCATCGCATGTATCCCCATCGTGACCGTAGGCCCTGCCATCGCGGGCATGACCAAGGTGCTGCACTCCTATGTCCTCGATAAGGATACGTTCCTGTGGAACGACTTCAAGAAGGGCTTCACGGCAGACCTTAAGAAGACCATACCCGTCGGACTGGTGGATATAGTGTTCGTGATATCCTTCCTGTGCTCGCTGAACATTTATCCTCAGCTGGCCGAGCAGACGGGCAGCAGCGTATTCTATGTGCTCTGCGTAATAGCTGTGGGATTCGCGCTGACCGTGTTCATGATGAACTTCTTCATATTCCCCATGATCGTATGCACGGATCTCAATATGCGCCAGATCGTGAAGAACTCCTTCTTCCTGACGGCGCTGGGGCTCAAGACCAACGTGATCACCCTCCTTCTCGTGATACTTACAGCAGCGCTGATGGCGGTGCTGACGATACTTTCGTCTCCCGCTGTGCTGATACTGGTGCCGCTGATGATGATATCCTTCGTAGGCTCTCTCATAATGTTCAACAGCTATCCGCAGATTCAGAAGCACGTTATAGAGCCGTATTACCGTGAACGAGGCGAGAGCAATCCGGAGTATGACTATCTTAAGCCTCTTGATGCAGAGGATGCGGTGTTCGTGGATATGGGCGAGGAGGAAGTCCCTGCAGAGGATACGCCTTCACCCAAAAAGGGCAAGGTAATAAGCTGACAAGGAAAGGAAATATATGAGAGCGGGCAATTTGATATTCGACCTCGACGGTACGCTTTGGGACACATCTGTTACAGTGGCACAGTCTTGGACAGACACGATCCAGACCTCCGGTATACCGATGTACAAGAAGCGCGTCTTCACTGCCGAGGATATGATGTCAGTCATGGGTATGACTATGATAGATATCGCGGACAAGATGTTCGAGGATCTGTCTCCTACCAGGCGCATGGAGATAATGGAGAGATGCGCCGAGGACGAGAACAACTATCTGGCAGAGCACGGCGGCATCATCTTCGACGGAGAAGAGGAGACGCTCAAAGCCCTCAGCGCTACAAAGCGTCTGTTCATCGTGAGCAACTGTCAGAGCGGATACATAGAGACTTATCTTGAGTATACAGGCTTTGAAAAGTACTTCAGCGACTATCTGTGCTGGGGCGACACCGGTATGGAGAAGGGCGATACCATAAGGGCACTGATAGAAAAGAACCAGTGTATCGACCCTGTATACGTGGGCGATACCCACAGCGATTATTCTGCCGCGGTAAGAGCGGAGATACCGTTCATACATGCGGCATACGGCTTCGGGAAGCTTCGCACTTCGGATACGCCCGCTGCCGTGATACACGATCTCAAAGAGCTTTGCACCGTTATCGACCCGTGACAGGAGGAAGCTATGGAGCGCCGTGATAAGATCAACTACTACCTTGATATAGCAGAAGCGGTCCTCGAGAGAGGCACATGTCTGCGCCGCAATTTCGGTGCGGTGATAGTGAACAGGGATGAGATCATCTCCACGGGGTATACAGGAGCCCCGAGGGGAAGGAAGAACTGCTGTGAGATCGGCGGATGCACCCGCGAAAGGCTGAAGATCCCCAAGGGACAGCGCTACGAGCTGTGTCGGAGCGTACATGCGGAAGCCAACGCCATAATTAGCGCTCCGCGGTCGCAGATGATCGGTGCACAGCTCTATCTGGCGTGCCATGACGCCGTGACAGGGGAGCTGTATGGCGATATACAGCCCTGTGCCATGTGCAAGAGACTGATACTCAATGCAGGTATAGAACGTATCTACGTGCGCAATACCCGTGACTGTTTTACTGAGATAATAACTTCCGAATGGATCATATTCGATGATACCCTTGAGATCGCGGAAGGATATTGATAAGGAGAATATATGGATATACAAAGACGATATCTCGATGACGCAGAGACCATCGCTCTGACTGTCATCACCGACGAAAAATTCAAGCTCTGCGGCTTTCGGACCATATTCCTACAGCCAGTGTGCGCTGAGACCGCATCTGCAGACTCGCTGCTGTCATATCTTCTGGAAGACACCAATGAGGACTACCCGGATGTGACCTCGTTCAACAGCCGCCTGGCTGAACTGTACGGGGCTGAGGTGTCCTGCTCCGATTCACGCAGCACCGATCACAGATCCCTGATATTCAGCGCTTGGTCTATAGACGAGAGATATGCGCTGGAGGGCGAGAAACTTCCACTGGAGCTCCTGAAGCTCATGTGCGGATGCATCTTCCGTCCGGTGCTGGAGGACGGTCTGTTCCCCGAGAAGCAGTTCAAGCTGAAGCAGGAGCGCATGATCGAGGACATCAACGCCGAGATCAACGACAAGCGCGGCTATCTCATGAAGCTGGCTCGGGCGGAGATATTCAAGGGCGAGCCCAACGGTATACCTCTCAGAGGTACTGTGGAGCAGGTCGCTGCACTCACGCCCAAGGATGTATACGATCGTTATGTGAAGATGCTCGCCGATGCCCGTATAGAGATATTCTATGCAGGCAAGGAGATCTCGGAGGAATGCATACAGTTCATCAAGGACAGCTTTGTGCGCAAGTCTCCCGCACGTATGACCATAAAGCGTGCTCCTTCGCCTCTGAAGGAGCAGGTCAGCGAGAACGTATGCGAGCTGGACGTTACACAGAGCAAGATGGTGATGGCGTTCAAGTATCCCGATATCGTCCCGGATCTTGCCGCTCTGCGCGTGTTCGATAGTATGTTCGGATCTGCGCCCTTCTCGCTGCTGTTCAAGAACGTTCGCGAGAAGCTGTCGCTCTGCTACTACTGCGCTACAAAGACCCTCGATCCCAAGCATACATATCTTATAGACAGCGGCCTCGAGTCGCATAATATACAGGCTGCAAGAGACGAGATCATGAAGCAGCTGGATGTGATGAAGAACGGTGAGTTCTCCGACGAGCTGATGGAGCAGTCCAAACTCATGATAAAGACATCCCTGAGAGCTGTTGAGGACTTCCCGTTCACCGTGATGGGATGGTATGCCGACAGATATCTGGAAGGCAAGGTCTATTCTCCCGCCCAGATGAACGATATGGTGGAGAAGGTAACAAGAGAAGATGTCATCGCGTTCGCGAATGCACTCAAGCTCGATACGGTATATATACTTGATAGGAAGAACACAGATAGGAGCTCGATATGAAAAGAGAAGTTATCTCAAACGAACGTGTCGGCGAGAGCTATGTGCGTATAGAGCATGACAGCGGTCTCGAGATACTCATCTGGAAGATGAAGGGCTTCTCTATGAAGCATGCGCTCTTCGGCACCCGCTACGGCTCGGTGGATACCACGTTCAAGACCAAGGACGATGAAGACTTCGTCACCGTGCCCAACGGGATCGCCCACTACCTCGAGCATAAGCTGTTCGAGAACGAGGATACGGACGTATTCGACCTTTACGCAAAGACAGGCGCATTCGGCAATGCATACACATCCTTCGACAAGACCTGCTATCTTTTCACATGTGCGGACAATTTCATAGACTCTCTTCGTATACTCCTGGACTTCGTACAGAAGCCCTATTTCACCGATGAGACCGTCGCTAAGGAGCAGGGTATAATCGCACAGGAGATCAAGATGTATGACGATTCTCCCGACTGGCGCATACTCTTCGGTCTTCTTGAATGTATATACCACAAGAACCCAGTACGCATAGACATAGCAGGTACCGTGGAGAGCATCGCGGAGATCACTCCGGAGCTGCTGTATCGCTGCTACAATACGTTTTATAACCTTAACAATATGACCCTCGCTATCGCAGGCGATGTGGATGAGGATGAGATACTGGCTCTCTGCGATGAGATGCTCAAGCCCTGTGAGGACAAGGAGCTGGTATCCATAGTGCCTGTGGAGCCTGAAAAGGTATGCTGCGCATACAAGGAGCAGTTCTTCGAGGTAGGTCTGCCTATGTTCTCCCTCGGGTTCAAATCTGCGCCTGTGCCCGATGAAGAGATGGCTCTCACTGGAGTACTGTGCGATGTGGCTCTGTCACTGCTTGCTGATGAAACGTCTCCGCTCTACAAGAGGCTCTATGACGAAGGGCTCATAGATGGTGAGTTCAGTCAGGAGACCTTCATGGGCAATGGCTTCTTCGTACCGATAATAAGCGGCGGATCCAAAGATCCCGTTCGTACATGCGAGCTGATCAAGGAAGAGATAGAGCGCCGCAAGCAGGTAGGCTTCGAGGAGCATAGGTTCAAGAACATACAGAAGATGTACTATGCATCACTTATCAAGTCTCTTGGCAACGCGGAATCGCTGGCTACAGCCCTGATAAATGCAGGACTTCGCAGAGCGGGAGATGCGTTCTCGCCCATAGATGCCATAGCGAGCATCACATGCGAAGACGTAAGAAAGTTCCTGTGCGAGAGGTTCGATGTGGATAACAGCTCGCTCTACGTGATAAAGCCTGTTCCTGCGGAACAGACAGAAGAATAAGGGTGATCGCCATGCATTTAGATCCACTTTCGAGCGATCACGTAGTATTCCCGGGTCTTGGGATAGATCTGGATATAGATCCCACAGCCTTCAGCATATTCGGCTTTGAGATCAAATGGTACGGTATATGTATAGCGATAGGTCTGTTCCTTGCCATGACCTATTGCTTCAAGCGTACTAAGAGCTTCGGTCTGGACGGCGACAGCCTCAGCGAAGCGGTGTTCTTCGGGCTCATGGGAGCTATAATAGGAGCAAGGGCCTATTATGTCATATTCCATATCGACAGCTATACAGACATAAAGCAGATACTTGCCATACGCGACGGCGGACTTGCGATATACGGCGGCATCATCGGAGCTTTGATACTCGGTTGCATAGTATGCAAGGTCAAGAAGATACATATCCTGTCCGCTGTAGATCTGGCATCCATGGGATTCTTCATAGGTCAGGCCTGCGGACGCTGGGGCAACTTCTTCAATCAGGAATGCTTCGGCACGAATACATCTCTCCCTTGGGGGATGTCCAGCGGACGGGTACAGAACTATCTCTCCTACAATAAGGACGCCCTGGCTCAGATGGGCATTATGGTAGATCCTTATCAGACAGTGCATCCCTGCTTCCTGTATGAGAGCATATGGTGTGTAGCAGGATTTCTTATACTGCACTTCTTCTATAAGCACCGCAAGTTCGACGGTGAGCTGATATGCATATACTGTGCATGGTATGGAACGGGACGTGCAGTTATAGAAGGGCTGCGTACCGATTCACTTTATATCGGCAGCTTCAGAGCATCCCAACTCCTGGCGATCATCACTGCAGCAGCGGCAGTCGTAGTCATAGTCATAGGTCATATACGCGCTGCCAAGAACGGTGTGCATCTCTTCTGTGATTCAGAGGAGGGCAAGGCTGTGATAGCTGCATCCGAACAACGCGACAAGGAAGAAAAGGAGAGATCTGAGAACCGCAAGAAGAAAGCGCTCGACTCAGATCAGCATATCATAGATGACACAGACGACGAGGAGGACAGCGATGAATAGGATCGTACCGGCGCTGCTGTCGGTGATGCTTATGCTGCCGCTGTCTGCCTGTCATACCGCTCCCGAGGCACCTGTATACGAGCAGCCCGCCGACGGAGAAAAGCTGACCGATGAAGCAGTACTGAGCATGTTCGAGATCAACGGTACGAGGCTCTACTTCCCCGTGACGCTGTCGGACATCACCTATGTGGAAGGCGTCACCACACGCAGGATGTTCAACATAGACTATCCCGATGATATAGACATAACGGTGAGGATATACTTTGAGGATACGCTCATAGGCTATGCTCTCCATGATAAGGACGGCAATGTATCCGATATCACGTTCTTAGATGACGATGAGAACGGTATCGTCCATGTGAACGGGTTCAGGCTCTCTGATGATGTATCCCTCAAAAAGCTGTTCCTGCCTATGATAGATGCTGAGACAGGGGAGTACAGATCCCTGACCTCTTCCTTCAAGCTCATATACGCCCGCAACAGGATCAGCCTTTCCATGGGGAACAAGGAGCATAAGACCTATGCAGGCAATGTGGCTATGGATCAGGGGGCACTGCCTCCTTCCTGGGAC
>JAFYEQ010000038.1 GCA_017544185.1 Oscillospiraceae bacterium | reverse complement strand
GCGAAGATAAATGATGTGTTCAGCGCGATCTTAGACCGCAAACGGCATCAGTACGTGGACAGGGCAGCATCACAGTTGGAGACGTCGATAAAAAACTACCTTGACCGCAAACGGGATCAGTCCGTTGACAGGGCAGCATCACAGCTGGACAGCGCGATAAAGAATCACCTTGAACGCAAGCGCATGATGTATGATGAGCGGGACCGAACGCTGAAGTCCCTGTACCCCACACATCATTTTGATCAGGTGGGGAAGGATCTGACTATATGCAGGGAGCAGCTCAACAAAGCCATGGAAGGCTTCATAGGTGCGCGTATCAGGTATGCCGACGATATGCGGAAGGCACTGGATCAGAGCATGGATCATGTGATACGCACCGATGGAGCTAAGCTGGCAGAGGCATCTGCTGCGCTGGATGCGCTGTCTCCGCTTAAGACGCTGCAGCGCGGCTACAGTATAGTATACCTTGGTGACAGAGCAGTGCGCTCGTCGTCCGAGCTTACCCTCGGCGACAGGCTGGATATAAAGTTCGCCGATGGTCAGGCGAAAGTAAGAGTGGAGGAGATAGAATGACATTCGATGAGTCTATAAAGACAGTGGATGAGATAATAAAGCAGCTCTCTGCAGGGGACATCCCCCTTGAGAAAGCTGTGGAGCTGTATAAGAAGGGCGTTGAGGAGCTCAAATCGTGCAACGACAAGCTGACCGCTGCACAGCAGGAGATGCTCAAACTGACGGAAGCAGGTAAATGATGGATCTGGATAAATATATCATACCGGTAGACGATCGTCTCGCTCAGATAATGTCCGACCGCTTCGAGGAAGCATCTGACGGGATAGGATGCCTTAGGGCCATGGAGTACTCGCTCCTTGCAGGCGGCAAGCATATACGCCCCGTACTGCTGATGATGATGTGTGAGATGCACGGTGGCACGATAGATGTTGCTCTGGATGCGGCGTGTGCCGTAGAGATGATGCATGCGTTCTCGCTGATACACGACGATCTTCCCTGTATGGATGACGATGCCATGCGCAGGGGAAGGCCCTCGTGCCATATAGTCTACGGTGAGGCCGATGCTCTTCTGGCGGGCGACGGTCTGGAGAATATGGCTCACGGTGTCATAGCTGAGTCGGACATATCCGCAGAGATCAAGGTAGAGCTGATAAAGTCTCTGGGTAGGGCTACTCATGAGATGATATGCGGGCAGTCCATAGATCTTCTGGACACCGATGACAAGTACACCTTCATCGACGACCTGTACCGCTACAAGACCTGTGCGCTCATACGTGCGTCCTGCGAGATGGGCTGCATATGCTCGGGCAATAAGTTCGATGAGGACAACATCCGTGATTATGCGTATCATCTGGGCATGGCTTTCCAGATCATAGATGATATACTGGATGTGACCGCCGATGAGAAGACCCTTGGCAAGCCCGTACATTCCGATGCGGACCACGGCAAGATAACATATGCGTCGCTCTATGGCGTGGAGAGAGCAGAGAAGATGGCAGAGCTCCATACCTCACAGGCTCTCGAGGCCGCTGAGCGCATGCCCAACAATGCGGATATATGCAGGCTCACAAAGGAGCTGCTCTCAAGAGATCATTGACCGCAAAGGAATAGCTCTCGTATGATCGGAGCGTATGCCTACAACGCCGATACCTCGGCACAGTCCTAAGAGATAGTCAGGATAGGGAGATAGTGATGTACAATTATATCCTTGTGACGGCGGTACTGTCATGGTGGCTGTCACAGATCATCAAGTTCGTGATAAACCTTATCAAGTACAAAGAACTGAACTTTGAGCGCCTTACGGGCGCAGGAGGATGGCCCAGCGCCCATTCCTCCATGGTATGCTCTGCATCTGTCGCTGTGGGGCGTGTGGAGGGCGTATCCTCCACGGCCTTCGCCATAGTGTGCATATTCTCGCTCATAACCATGTATGATGCTATGGGCGTGCGCCGTGCGGCAGGACAGCATGCAAAGGAGATCAACCGCATAAACGAATTCCTCATAAACTTCGATGACATCAAGAATGCTATCAGCAGTGACGATCCCATAGGACATATCGCAAAGACAGCCGAAAAGAATTACAATATCATGAAGGAGTATCTCGGTCATACTCCCTTCGAGGTGTTCAGCGGCGCTGTCATCGGCATACTATTCGCCTTCCTTATGCCTATGAGCATGTGACTTCGGTGTGACAGGTGTGTAACAAAGGAAAGACCTTATGAGCATAGATCTTAAAAAGATGGTGCTGCCGTCGGACGTGAAAAAGCTGTCCTATGCGGAGTGCGGTGAGCTGTGCAAAGAGATACGGCGCATCATACTGCGGTCGGTAGCAAAGAACGGCGGACATCTGTCGTCCAATCTGGGGACCGTGGAGCTGACGGTGGCTATACACCGCGCCTTCGAGTCTCCCAAGGACAAGGTGATATTCGACGTGGGACATCAGTCATATACCCATAAGATACTTACGGGCAGGCTGGACCGCTTCGATACTCTCCGCTCCGAGGGCGGGATATCCGGCTTCTCGCGTCCGAACGAGTCGGAGCATGATGTGTTCGTATCGGGCCACAGCTCCAATTCTATATCCGCTGCCTGCGGTATCGCCCGTGCCATGAAGCTGACGGGGGACGATCATCATGTGATAACGGTGATCGGCGACGGGGCCTTCACGGGAGGTCTTGCATACGAAGGCCTCAACAATGCAGGCAAGAACGCTGATAATATGATCGTGGTGCTCAATGACAATGAGATGTCCATATCCAAGAACGTGGGAGCCTTCGCAAAATACCTTGCAGACCTGAGAGGACGCAAGAAGTATATAAATATCAAGAGCAGCGTAGAGCGTGCTCTGAACAAGACTCCTCTCATAGGAAAGCCTGTGAAGGATATCATGGTCAACTCAAAGGATACGGTGAGGTGGGCGCTCTACCATTACGGTGGGCTCAATACCTCCACCATGTTCGAGAATATGGGCTTTGTATACCTGGGCCCCGTGGATGGTCATGATATCGCCGCATTGGAGGAGCATTTCGAGGCGGCCAAGGCTATACGCCGTCCCGTGCTGCTCCATGTGAGCACTGTCAAGGGCAAGGGATACAGGCCTGCAGAGAAGAACCCCGGAGCGTTCCACAGCCTGTCTCCCGGGGAGCTAAGGTCTCCCGATGCGGGAGCAGTGAAGACAGACACCTATTCATCCGTCATGGGTCAGGAGCTCACGGCTCTGGCGGCTCATGACGATAAGATATGCGCCATAACCGCTGCCATGAAGTACGGCACGGGGCTCAATTCCTTTGCGGCGGAGCATCCCGAGCGCTTTTTCGATGTAGGCATAGCAGAACAGCATG
>JAFYEQ010000037.1 GCA_017544185.1 Oscillospiraceae bacterium | reverse complement strand
CTCCCAGCGATGACAGAGCGGCGAGCCGCGGGGAAAGGAACTTGTATATGGGTATATACAGCACCGCGGCGATCATAGTGTAGAGTATGACGCGCAGTGCGTAGGGTATGCTCCTTGGAAGGAACGAGGCCAGCACCAGCGACATGAAGGTCAGCATGGAGAACACCGCCGCGTAGGTATACGATCCGTCGAAGGTGACAGACACCGCCACAGCAGGCGTGACGCATACCCCTGCCACGAATACGGGATTATGGGAGAACAGTCCCTCTGTAGAGCTCATGCGCTCACCTCCTCCGCGGATACGGGCTCTTCTGTAGCCTTGTCGTCGGTCTTGCCGGCGGTCTTGCCCTTGGGCGTCTCGGACGGCTTCTCAAGGTATCTTAGCGGTGCTGTGAGTATCACAGCGTATACTATGGGGAAGCTGAGCTGTGAGATATTCACCGCGATCATATATACCGCGCTGACGGCCAGTCCGTACAGCACGCATGAGAGCTTTCTCTGCGGCAGATAGTCCTTGTCGGCGATGATGAACACCAGCACGAACAGGTACATGCCGCCCAGATACGCCTCCGCTGCACCGATGCCGCTCCTCGCCATAGATATGAGCACCGGTATGGTGCCCGTCAAGAGGACCGTGAGGGATATCCTGCGGGCGCATATCAACACCACCGCACATACCCCTATGAGTATGGCAGAGCCCGCAGCAGCAGGCCCGGGGATGCGCCCGATGAGTATATCCAGTCCGGAGTACTGAGTATCGTCTAAGAACGTGTTTATATCCGCGCTGCGTATCATGGTATCGGGGCTCATATCCGTTATTATCCCCGGTCGCGGATACCGCAGCACCGATGACGGGAAGGACAGCTCCGCGAATATGTATCCCACCGCAGCAGGCGGGAATATATCCCCCGTTATATGCCTTACACACATGGCGAACACGGCAGCGTATATGCATACCTTCCAGGGTGCCGCAGGAGACATCATCCCCGCTATGGCGAGCCCCGTGCATACCACTGTCATATCATAGGGATCCGCATGTTTAGCACGGATCACCGTCAGCAGCAGGTCTGCCCCGAAGCATATCGCCACGCACACCAGCACGTTTATCAGCATATGCCCGCCGTAGATATTTATCGCTGCGCCGTCTGCGGCGGCCAGCGATACCGTCAGCAGCATATCCGCAGGGAACTTGGACGGTGTCTCGCGCTTCATGATCTCATACTGCTAACGGCAGCAGCCATATCAGCCGCGCCGAACAGATAGGACCCTGCCACCAGCACGTCTGCTCCTGCCTCACGCACCTTGGCGGAGGTAACAGCATTTATGCCGCCGTCCACCTGTATATGGACATCGGGGCAGTGGGCGTCCAGATATGTGCGTATCTCACGGATCTTATCGGTCATCTCCTCTATGAAGCCCTGTCCGCCGAAGCCCGGCTCTACGGTCATCACGAGGATCATATCTACCTTGTCCGCATACGGGAACACTGCCTCCGCGGGAGTCCCCGGCTTGAGCGCTATGCCGCATTTCTTACCGACGCGGCGGATCTCACCGATCACCGCATCGGGATCCGATGCAGCCTCGATATGGAAGGTGATATTGTCTGCGCCCGCATCCGCAAAGCGCTGTATGTATCTTATTGGATCCACGATCATCAGATGTGCATCCACGAACATATCGGTGTATCTTCTCACACAGGAGAGCACAGGCAGACCATAGCTGATGTTGTTGACGAACAGTCCGTCCATAACATCGAAGTGTATATGATCCGCACCGCCGTCCTTTGCCCTCTGAAGATCGCGCCCCAGATAACAAAGATCGGCACTGAGTATCGACGCTGAAACGATGGCCATATCCTTTACCTCCTACATCGAATGGGTATACAGACCCATATAAAATTATACCCCAAATGCTCATGATCGTCAATATATGTTTTGACTATTTTATCGCTACACGGCGCGGTCCCTTTGGACGTTCCTACAAGCATATTTTTACATAAATAAATATGAGCCGACAGGGCGTCGGCTCATGATACTTATCACTTATCCGCTTCGTGTTTGGAGTCGTATATACAGAACGCCACCACATCGGGACCCGCATTGGAGGCTACCGCACCGCCTATCACGAACTGATGGGGCACGGGAGGATGTCCCAGCTTCTTGGTAAGCAGGGCTGCCAGCTCCTCGGCCTTGGAATGATCGCGGCCTTCGATGATGCCGTACTTGGATCCGGGGCGTATGTTCTCCAGACATACCTCTGCCAGCTGCGGCACGACATTGGCATCGCCGCGCACCTTACGTATTGTCTTGATGCCCTTACCGCTGAGGAGTATGATCGGCCTGAAGCCCAGCAGTTCCCCTGCAAAAGCAGCGGCCGCACTGATCCTTCCGGACTTCTTGCAGTACTTGAGGGTATAGCATGCCAAGTATACCTGCGCTCTCTCCAGACGGGAGCGGATCTTCTTCTCGATCTCATCGGGAGATGCGCCTTCCATAGCGGACTTGGCTGCCTCTATGACGGGGTAGCCGTAGGTACCGGAGTAGGTCAGAGAGTCTATGATGCGTATCTCCATGTTCCTTGCCAGCTCGGGACATTCAGACATGAACATCTCCTTGGCACGCACTGCATTGCTATAGGTAGCAGAGCCGTAGGAGTTGATGGATACATAGATCAGATCGGTATAGCCCTCTCGTGCGAAGCGCTTGTACATATCCTGGAACTCGAATATGGTGATCTGGGAATGTACGGGCATACAGGAGTTCGTATCGAGCAGCTCGTAGTACTCATAGGGCGTGATGTCACGGTCCCTGAAGCTCTTGTCGCCTATGGTGATGGGGAAGCACATAACGTGTATCCCGTATCTCTCCTCGTCCTCACGGGAGATATCTGATGCTGAATCTGTAACTATCTTTACTTTTGACATAATGGCTCCTTATGATGTTTTGTATATAAAAGGACATAT
>JAFYEQ010000393.1 GCA_017544185.1 Oscillospiraceae bacterium | reverse complement strand
TCTCCTACGGAGCCCTGCGTGTCCGCCCACGGGATCGCGTGGACCGACCGTTCACCAACTTCCTAACTTCCGGTCCCTATCTTCCGGGCTCTGGCTTTTGGTAGATGCCGACCCTCGTGTCCGCCCTCCCGCCAAATATACCGTTCCCCATGGATATGACAGAAAGGATGACATGATATGAGCTTTTACGATCAGTATGTCGTTGCTGCGAACGGCGATAAGGTACCCATGAGCATATACGAGGGCAAGGTGGTCATCGTGGTGAACACCGCCACGGGATGCGGCTTCACGCCCCAGTACAAGGAGCTGGAGGAGCTGTACGAGAAGTATCACGACAAGGGACTGGAGATAGTGGACATCCCCTGCGACCAGTTCGGCCATCAGGCTCCCGGGACGGACGAGGAGATACACGAGTTCTGCACGCTGAAGTATCATACCCGCTTCCCGCAGATGCACAAGTCCGAGGTCAACGGCGACGGGGAGCTGCCCCTGTATACCTACCTCAAGTCGCAGAAGAAGTTCGAGGGCTTCGGCAAGGGCGTAAAGGCCGTCGCCATGGCCGCCTTCATCAAGGATACCAGCGAGAGCGGCATCCGCTGGAACTTCACCAAGTTCGTGATAGACCGCGCAGGTAACGTCGTCGCCCGCTTCGAGCCCACCCACGACATGAAGGAACTGGCACGCTGCGTCGAACGAGAGTTGCAAGAGAGTTGAACGTAGAGAGCTGAATGTAGAGAGTTGAGAGTGGAGAGTTGAGAGTTAAGATGCCGGTAAACTTTCATTTGCACGGCTCCCGATCTGTGGGCTGATCTCAATTCTCAACACTGTCAAAGAGGTGGATATCATGGATATATACGACATAGCGATAATAGGCACGGGGCCTGCGGGCGTCAGCGCCGCCATCACCGCGAAAGTGCGGGAAAAGTCCGTGCTGCTGATCGGTGAGACGAAGCTCAGCTCCAAGATGCGAAAGGCAAAGGAGATACTCAACTGGCCCGGGGCATACGGCGTCAGCGGCGAGGAGCTGGCGGACAGGCTACATGACCATCTGGCGGCCATGGGCGTGAACGTTACGGAGGACCGCATCACCGCGGTATACGACATGGGCGGCAGCTTCACGCTGCAGGGCAAGAGCGGCGAGATGTACACCGCGCGGACGGTGATACTTGCCATGGGCGTGGTGAGCGCCAAGAGCATCCCCGGCGAAGATGAGCTACTTGGCAGCGGCGTCAGCTACTGTGCCACCTGCGATGCGCCTTTGTACCGCGGGAAGACCGCGGCGGTGATCGCCTGGTCGCCCGAGGAGGAGCGAGAGGCCAGATTTTTGGCGGGCATAGCCTCCAAGGTGTGGTATCTCCCCATGTACAAGGGGGACGTGTCCTTCGATGCGGATAACATCGCTGTCATAGGAGGCGTGCCCACGGCCATAGAGCGGGGACGGCTCATCACCGACCAAGGCACATACGATGCGGACGGCGTGTTCGTCCTGCGTGAGAGCGTGGCTCCCGCCAAGCTGATATACGGGCTCGATACCGACGGCGCCCATGTGGTCGTCGACCGTGATATGCAGACCTCCGTGAAGGGCGTGTTCGCCTGCGGAGACATCACGGGTCGCCCATATCAATATATCAAGGCCGCCGGAGAGGGAAATGTTTGTGCATTATCATGCGTAAAATATCTTGACTAACAGACAATAATATGATATAATAAGTCGAGCATGACATATGTGCTCGTACCGATAAGGAGGACAATATGCTCAATACTGTTGTGAACAACGACCTCGGTGCAGCTAAGACAGCTGCCAAGGCCTTCATAGACTTCAATGCCACATGGTGCGGCCCCTGCAGGATGCTGGCTCCCATCGTGGACGAGCTGGCCGATGAGTATGACGGTCAGGTGGAGTTCTACTCCGTGGATGTGGATGAGAACCCCGATCTGGCTCAGGAGTACGGCGTGTTCAGCATACCCACACTGGTAGTGCTCAAGGACGGCAAGGCTGCCGCTCAGAAGGTGGGCTTCATCCCCAAGGATGCGCTGAAGAGCTTTATCGACAACGCGTGAGATACGCGAAAGATCATAGATGATATCGGGCGAGCAGTGGGATACTGCTCGCCGGATGGTGTTTTTGAGAGGGGAACGGCCGTTCCCCGTTCCGGAGATGACACGATGCTATATACTGGTCACAAATGCATGATCTGCGGCAAGGAGTTCACCGAAGACGATGACGTCGTGGTGTGCGTAGACTGCGGTACGCCCTATCACAGAGCGTGCTACAAGCAGCAGGGCTGCGTGAACACAGAGCTGCACGAGAGCGGCAGGAGCTGGAAGGATGAGAACGCGGCGGAGACCGTGGTATGCAGGAGATGCGGCAAGTCCCTCTCCCCCGACCAGCGGTACTGCGACAGATGCGGCACCCTTGCTGACGGTGCGGCTCCCTTTGAAGGTGCCCCCGGTGCTCAGGACGACAAGGGAGCTCCATATGGCGGCATGGGCGGGCCCGGCAGCATGGGCAGCCCCGGCAGTCCCTACGGGCACGGGCAGGGGATGCCCGGCGGCATGACCGAGAGGATAGTCACTCTCGAGGTGCGCCCCGAGGATATCGCCGACGAGGATGTGACCTACGGGGAGCTGACCCAGTTCGTGGGCCCCTCCGCTGCGTACTATATGCCGCGCTTCGCCATGATCAACCGCTTCGGCTTCAAGCTGGGGCTGAACATCGGTGCGCTCATATTCCCCGAGCTGTACTTCGCGTACCGCAAGATGCCCATGACGGCCCTCGGCATAATGTTATTACGCATGGTGCTGTCGCTGCCCGCTCTGCTGGTGATGCTCACCATACCCGAGTACAGCGAGGTCTTCATAACCAACTTCAGCAGCTTCCCCCAGATCGTGGATATACTCAGGCACATCGCCGAGTACAAGGGCGCTGAGAGCATATCCGACCTGTCGACGCTGATATCCATACTCGACACGGTGATATGTCTGGCTCTGGGCATGTGGGCCAACTACATATACTACCGTCACGCTCTCCACAAGGTACACGCCCTGAAGGAAGCTGACAACAGCGACTATATACCGCTCTCGGGCGGCACCAGCATACCGATGCTGATACTCTTCATACTCATGACATCTGTGCGCTTCATCGCGTCGCTGTACATAATCAACGCATTCATCTGACATATGAGGAGACCGATATGGCTAAGCTGTGTGCATTATCCTTCGACGACGGACCGTCGCCCCGTGAGACAACTGCCACTCTCGATGTGCTGGAACGGCACGGTGTGAGGGCGTCCTTCTTCCTGATAGGCAAAAACATCACGCCCGAGACCGGATACCTGATAGACAGAGGTCTGGCTATGGGCTGCGAATACGAGGACCATTCCCTTACCCATTCCTTCATGTCGAAGATGGATAAGGCTCAGATCGAGGCGGAGATAGCGGAGACCGACCGCCGCATCATCGAGGCGACGGGGCGTATGCCGCGGTTCTTCCGTCCGCCATATATAGACTACAACGACCTGATGTTCGACACGATCGACAAGGTGTTCATATGCGGCAAGGGCAGCGCTGACTGGGAGGATACCACCACATCCGAGCAGATCTGTCAGCGTGCCTATGAGAGCGCCGAGGACGGGTCCATATTCCTTCTCCATGACACCAAGGGGAACATGCGCACGTCTGCGGGCGTGGATATGCTGATACCCAAGCTCAAAGCGGATGGATATGAGTTCGTCACCGTGGCTGAGCTATACGACATAAAGGGCGTTGTGCCCGAGAAACACAAGATATACAGCGAATTTTGAGGTGTAACGGATGCCTGACAAGAACAACTTTGACCTTCCCCCGCTCCCCGATCTTCCCAAGATCGATCCTCTCCCGCCCGTGACGCCCAAGGCGAGACCGTCTATAGACGACCCGCTGCCGACGTCAAAGCCGCGTCCGTCCATCGACGATCCGCTGTCCACACCTAAGGCTCGTCCGTCCATCGACGATCCGCTGCCGATGGTCAAGCCGCGTCCGTCCATCGACGATCCGCTGCCGATGGTCAAGCCGCGTCCGTCCATCGACGACCCGCTGCCCGCGCCTAAGCCGAGACCGTCTCTCGATGACGGGCTGCCCGAGCAGACCGCGAAGACCGCGCCCGAGACCCATGCGTCCAAGCCGAAGGAGGATCCCGACCTTCCTCCCGTGATGGAGGCCGACACTCCCTCTGCTGCGCCCATAGCGGCGCCCATGAAGAAGGACGACGACTTCGAGGAATACATCGTATCCGAGGACGCAGAGCCCGATCCCGAGCCTGTGCTGGAGGATATGTCTTCACAGCCCCGGTTGGCTCCCATGGCCACGAACCGCACATCCTCACAGAAGGCCATGCGCGAGAAGATACGCATGAGCGACCTTCAGTCCGAGATGGAGGCTCCGAAGCTGGAGGACCTTTCCGACGAATACAAGGATCCCCGCACCAAGGCGAAGGATCTTGCAAATATGGACAAGCTGGACCGCGACGAGAAGGACGCTCTGAGGCGCCGCGTCAAGGAGGATCTGGCACACGTGCCCGAGTCCTACAATGCCCGCCGCAGTCAGAAGATGTACAACAAGCTGATGGAGGAGAAGCAGCTCAAGATCGCGAAGAAGGGCTTCGTCATATCCATCATCCCCATAGCGCTGGGACTTCTTGGAGCTGCGATCAGCTTCTTCGAGCTGGGCTGGGACGAGTACGAGCAGATCTTCCAGGTCATCGGGCTCTTCGGCGCAGCGGGATCTTTGCTGCTGCTGATCAAGTCCAAGCAGTCAAGACTGTTCGGTATGTCCATGTTCGCGCTGTCGCTGGTGGCATACGTAGGACTGGGACTGTTCTACTACCTGTACGAGACGGTGAACGGGAGGACCTCCTATGACTTCCTGCATCTGCTCCTCGGAGTGGCGGCATCGGGCTGCAACATCGCGGCGCTGCTGGTGCTCATCAAGAACGAGGCTGTGAACGTATACTACAACACCAAGTTCTCACGCAAGAGAGACTGACGTACAGAGTGGAGAGTTGAGAGTGGAGAGTTGAGATAGGGAGAACGGTATCGTTGCCTGCTCCGCCGACTCACGTTCCAAAAGATGAGAGATAAACACAGATCAAAGATAAAAGATATCTGAAAGTTGGGTAACTATGGGCAAAAGATCGGATGAGTACACGTTGGACAGCGGTACGTCATATGATATATCGGCTGCCATCGCGAAGAAGAAGGAAGGCCGCAGGGCTCAGAGCAGACGCGCCAGAAGACAGAAAAAGCTGGCAGTCGGGCTCACCATCGGCGCTCTTGTGCTGGCATGCGGCGCAGGGTATCTGGTGGGGCTCTCCAAGTACGCGGGGAAATTCCTGAGCAATACCTTCATCAATGATATCGACGTCAGCGGCATGTCTACCGCAGACGTGACGAACATGCTCAAGGAGCAGTTCGACGTGCCCTCGCTGGAGATACATATGCGCGGCGGAGATACCATGGACGTGGATCTGTCGGACTTCGGCTACAAGGTAGAGCTGGCGGCTCCTGTTAGAGAGGCATACAATTCCCAGGATCACAAGCTGTGGTTCATGTCCCTGTTCGACTCGGACGATATACGCATAGACACGGATCCCGTCTACGACGAGGAAAAGCTGGAGCGTCTGCTGCGCCGCACCGTATGGGGCAGCACCGACACTGCCAATGCGTCCATAGCCTACGGCGAGAACGGATACTTCATCATACCCGAGGTGTACGGCGATACTGCCGACGTGGAGAGGGTCGTGGAGTACGTCCTTGACAACGTGAAGGACGGCAATATGGACGTGGATCTGGAGAAGAGCGGCTGCTACAGAGAGCCTGCGATCAAGTCGGAGGACCTGGCCGCAAAGCTGGATATCATCAAGCAGAAGTACGACTTCATACTCACCTATAACTTTGACTATACCACCGAGACCCTTACGGGTGCTCAGGTGTTCGAGTGGACCGACGGCAACGGCAATATCGACCGCAGCAGGGTCGTGCAGTACGTGGCAGGTCTTGCCGAGAAGTACGATACCTTCATGACCACCCGCAAGTTCAACACCACCGAGCGCGGTCAGATCACCCTGTCTCAGGGACGCTACTCCACAGGTCAGTACGGCTGGTGGATGGATCAGGAGAAGACCGTGGATATGCTCCTTGACTACATAGCTGAGGGCAAGACCCAGACCATCGAGCCCTGGTACACCGAGCTGGACACGGGGTATGTATATATGGGCTTCAGGGCCGACAGATCCGCTGATGACGATATCGGCAAGACCTATATCGAGGTGGACCTTTCCGCTCAGCATCTGTGGTACTACAAGGACGGCGAGCTCCAGTTCGAGACCACTCAGATAGTATCGGGCAAGGCTACCGATCCCGCCCGCAAGACCCCCGAGGGCATATACAGCGTATATACCAAGTGCACCAACTACACCATGGTAGCGCCCGACGGCTCCTACAGAGCGCCCTGCTCCTACTTCATGAGGCTGTCCTTCGAGGGCATAGGCCTGCATGACCTGAGCCGCGGCTCCTACGGCGGCAATACCTACATCAACAACGGCTCCCACGGCTGTATCAATATGAAGTACTCCGAGGTGAAGCAGCTCTACGAGATGGTAGACAGAGGCACGCCCTGCATAATGTACTATTGATGTGACGATGGATCATCGTGACCGTTTGCAAAAAGGAGGATCTGCTATGAGCGAGATGACCGACAAGGCTATAGGCATCACCAGACAGTGTGCGAAGATGCTCGGTGAGACCGCGGGCAAGGCTGTGGACATATCCAAGGGATATGCAAAACGCGCAAAGAACGAAGTGGATCTTCGCAAGAAGTTCTATGAGCTGGGCAAGATCTGCTATGACATGTACTGCAACGGCACAGACGAGAGCGGCCGCATAAAGGCCAAGATCGAAGAGATAAAGGAAGTGGAGTCTGCGGTCACCGATGCGAGGGAGACCACGGGCGCCAGACGCAAGTGCCCTGTATGCGGTACGCAGAACAGCTACGGCAACGACTTCTGCGCCAAGTGCGGCACGCATCTCAAGTGACAGATCTTAAGTTTACGGGGCTGCTGCGGTGAGCAACAGCCCTTTGAAGTTAGATATCGGGTATTAGTTCGTAGGGGCGGACACGCAGGGCTCCGCAGGAGACCATGTCCCTACAGGATCGCCGTTCCCGTTATCTCAACTCTTTCTGTAAGGGAAATATTATGGATATAACAGTAAAGGCGGTGTACGCCCGATTCGCGGTGATAGAGGCGGATGACGGCGGCACCTATGACACGAGGATACCACGGGACATATACGTGAACGGCGAGCTCTACGGCAGGGCCCGCAGCGTGAACTATATCGACGGGCTCAAACCCTGTGAGACGTATCGTATACGCTTCACGGGGGAGGACGGCGGCGAGGTGGAGATCACCACGGCGGAGGAGTTCGTCACGCTGGACGTGAGACGCTTCGGCGCATACGGCGACGGCGAACACGACGACACGGTGTACATACAGGCCGCCATAATGGCGTGTCCCCCGAAGAGCCGCGTGCTCATCCCCCGGGGAAGATACAAGATCACGAATATATTCCTCAAGAGCCGGATATCCCTGGAGATAGCCGAGGGAGCAGAGCTTATCGCCGATAAGGAGCGTTGGTCCCATCCCGTGTTTCCGGGCATGATAATGAGCTATGACGAGACGGATGAGTATAATTTGGGCACCTGGGAGGGGAACCCGCTGGATATGTTCGCGGGGATCGTATGTGGTACGGACGTACAGGATGCGGTCATATACGGCAGAGGCAGTATCAACGGCAACGCCTCCCATGATGACTGGTGGTATGACGAGAAGACTATGAGAGGTGCCTTCCGTCCGAGGCTCATGTTCTTCGAGAGATGCAAGGATATAGCGGTATACGGGCTCACTCTCCATGACAGCCCCTCATGGACGGTGCATCCCTACTTCTGCGAGGACGTGACCCTGTGCTGTCTGGACATACGCAACCCCGCCGATTCCCCCAATACCGACGGCATGGACATAGAGTCCTGCCGCAGGGCAGACATATCCGGCTGCGTGTTCACACTGGGGGATGACTGCATAGCCATCAAGTCGGGTAAGATCTATATGGGCAGGAAGTACCGCACCCCCTCCGAGGACGTACACATACGCCACTGCCTGATGCAGAACGGTCACGGCGCGGTGACGGTAGGCAGCGAGATCGGCGCAGGCGTGAAGGATATAGTCGTGGAGCGGTGCAGCTTCAAAAACACCGACAGGGGACTTCGCATAAAGACCCGCAGGGGGCGGGGCGAGCTGTCGGTGATAGATGACGTGATATTCCGCGACATAGTGATGGATGGCGTGAAGGTGCCCTTTGCGGCCAATGCCTTCTACTTCTGCGACCCGGACGGGCGCACCGACTATGTGCAGGACCGTGCTCCCCATCCCGTAGATGAGACCACGCCGTATATGAAACGGCTGATCTTCGAGAACGTGCGCTGCACGGGGTGCCATGCGTCGGCGGCCTTTTTCATAGGTCTGCCCGAGCGGCCTATAGATGAGATAGTCATGAGACATGTGGATATATCCTTCGCGGAGGATGCTGTACCCTTCGTTCCCGCCATGCTGTGCGGCGTGGGGGAGACGGTAAGGAGCGGCATCACCGCAGAGAACGTACACAGACTGGTGCTGGACGATGTTCGCATCACAGGCGCAGTGGGCGAGCTGTGTATGCTCACCAACGTAGACGAGACGGAGGGAACGGTATGCAGTTAGGCTTGCGTATACACGACGGAGAGAAGCGCCCGCTGGAGGAGCTGCTCCCGCTGATACATCTGCAGGGCTTCACCTGCGGACATATCGCGCTGTCAAAGTCGGTGTCCCCCGATATGATGCGCCCTACGGCGCTGACCCCGGGCTATGCCATGTACCTTCGGCACCTGTTCGAGCGGAACGGGCTGGATATAGCCGTGCTGGGCTGCTACCTTAATCTGGCAGATCCGGATCCCGTGCGGCTGGCGGATATCACCGAAAAGTATATGGCGCATATCCGCTTCGCGTCCCATCTGGGCTGCGGCGTGGTGGGCACGGAGACGGGAGCGCCCAACTCCGCTTACAAGTACGAGCCCGCCTGCCATACCGAAGAGGCTCTGAGCCTGTTCATAGAGCGGCTCCGCCCTGTGGTGAGATACGCCGAGACCATGGGCGTCATATTCGCCATAGAGCCCGTATGGAAGCATATCGTATATTCTCCCGCGCAGGCAAGGCGCGTGCTGGATGATATCGCGTCTCCGAATCTGCAGATCATATTCGATCCTGTGAACCTGCTCTGCGCCGACAACTGCGGGAACAGAGAGGAGATATTCGCGGAGGCGATGGATCTCCTGGGCAAGGACATCGCCGTGGTACACATAAAGGACTATATCCTCCGTGACGGCGAGATCGTATCTGTCGCAGCAGGCACGGGCGAGATGGAGTACGAGTCCATAATGCGCTTTATCAAGCGGGACAAGCCCTATATACACGTAACTCTGGAGAACACGTCGCCCGACAACGCAGTGCAGGCGCAGAAGTTCATCCGCTCGGTATGGGAGAGCGTATGATGAAGTTCTTCTCCGTGGACAACCCCGTATTCATCGTCATATCCCGCATAGGCGATCTGCTGATCCTGTCGCTTTTATGGCTGCTGACGTCACTGCCTGTGATCACCATAGGCGCGTCCACCACGGCGCTTTTCGACATATGCATGAAGATCGTGCGCTCCCGCGAGCCCTCGGTGGTGAAGGACTACTTCAAGTCCTTCGGCAGCAACTTCAAGCAGGCCACGGTGATATGGCTGATCATGGCCGCCGTAGGCGCTGTGGGCGCGGTGGATATGTATTTCTGGGCGCATTCGGATATGGAGATCGCGTCCGTCATGAACGCGGTGAGCATAGGCATTATGGTGGTATACGCCGCTGTGCTGCTCTACGTCTTCCCCGTGCAGGCCACCTTCGACAATACCGTCAAGGCCACGCTGAGGACGGCGTTCCTGCTGTCGCTGAAGCACTTCCCCGACACGATCGGGCTGCTGATATGTTCCGCCGCCATAGGCTATCTGTGCTGGCTGGTGCCTGCTGTGGCGTATGTGTTCCTGATCATAGGCACAGGGCTCTTTGCGATGTTATACTCCCTTCGCTTCGTGAACATATTCAAGCAGTATGCCCCTGTGATCGCAGAGGACATGAAGGGCAAGGCATGGGACAAGGATGACGAAAAGAGCGAGGAGCAGAAACAGAGTTGAGAGTGGAGAGTTGAGAGTGGAGATGCAGGTATTTTACGGATGTAACAAAAAAATGTCACTTGCGTCTTGACAAACGTCTGCAGTTGTGGTATAATAGTTATATTAAGCTAATGATGACCGCATAAGATATTGGATAGAGCGGGAACGGTGTGTTTGGATGTTTTCGTGGGCCGACACGAGGTCTCCATAGGGGACCATGGACCCTACAGACGGTAACGGCCTATTGATGCGTTCCCGTGGGCCGACACGAGGTCTCCGTAGGAGAGCCGTTGGCCCCCTACATTCCTGATCCTTGATTATTATGACTGGATGGGTGATACTATGGATATAAATACGAACCGTGAAAAGCTGAGCAGACTGGCGGACGGTCTGTCGTATCTGGCAGTGTTCAGAGGGCTGCTGAGCCTGACTACCATGTCGAGCCTGCATCAGATGCTGTGCGATCCCACCCCCGACACCGTGGGAGCCTTCGCCCATAACCTCTATCGTCACAGAGGCAATCTGTCTGATTATATACTCAAAGCCGCATACGAGGACGAGAACCCGTACATCATGATGAAGGCACGGCGCGAGGCCGTACCCTTCGTGATGGAGCGTGCGGTGGACAATGAGCTGAACATACTCGAGCAGGTGAGCATGCTGACCCCGGGCGACGTGGCAGCTGCCATGGGCGAGTTTTTACGCCTCCCCGAGTGGGAGAACACCCGGCATGACTTCCGCAGCATGTACAAGAAGCGCATAGACGACCTGTTCACCAAGGGGACGGGCATGTTCGCCAAGTATACCGCGTTCATGATGAGGGGCAAGGAACTGGTGCCCGTGCTGTCGCCCGACCAGCAGAGGCTCTCCGACCTGCATGAGTATGCCGAGCAGAGGCGTCAGGTGGAGGACAACACCAAGGCGCTGCTCGAAGGGCTCCCCGCTGCCAACTGTCTGCTGTACGGCGATGCCGGCACAGGCAAGTCCTCTACCGTCAAGGCGATAGTCAATGAATATGCGGATATGGGACTGCGCCTTATAGAGCTCAAAAAGCCGCAGCTGCATATGCTCCCCGATGTGCTGGAGCGCATAGCCGACGACCCGCTGAAGTTCATAATATTCATCGACGATCTGTCTTTCGCGGCAGACGACGAGGACTTCTCCACCCTCAAGGCGTGTCTGGAAGGCTCTGCTGCCGCACGAACTTCAAACACCGTGATATACGCCACTTCAAACAGGCGGCATCTGGTGCGCGAGAGCTTCACCTCCCGTCAGGGAGACGATATACATGCGGGGGACACCCGTCAGGAGCTGGCGTCCCTGGCCGACCGTTTCGGTCTGAAGGTGACCTTCCTGAAGCCCGACAAGGAGACCTATCTGCGCATAGTATCCCATCTTGCGGAGAAGTACGGCGTGGATATGCCTGAGGAACAGCTTTTCGAGAAGGCTGAGGCCTTTGCCCTGAGAAGGAGCGGAAGGAGCGGCAGGGCTGCAAAGCAGTTCGTGGAATCGGTGGTGGCGAGCCATGAGATCTCATAGGCATCAGCATGATGATACAGCTTTGCGTATGATAGGAGGCAACTCCGGGAAAAAAGATGCTAAGACCATATGTGACACGCGATGGCGATACTGTAACGATAAGCTATCATGAAGATACATGCGACACGTAGCCCGCTGATGATACACAGAGGGTAGTGAAACAACTATATATCTTATGACAGGCATGACATTGCGGTCGTAATAAACGTATACAAAATTCTTGTTAAACTATAGAAGG
>JAFYEQ010000392.1 GCA_017544185.1 Oscillospiraceae bacterium | reverse complement strand
TGTTCTCCGAGCGCTATCCCCATCTCGCGGGAAGAGCGAGACGGATACATACCTACGAGGACACGCCCTACGCCACGTCCTATGAGACGTATCTTCGCGGTGAGCTGTCCACATACAGCGACGATACCGCAGCGCTGTACGGCGCCTTCGTGGCGCGTACCGCCAAGTCAGGCGGAGATCTGGCTGAGATGATAATGACGCGTTCCGTACATATGTACGGCTATACCGATCTTAGTGAGGCTGATAAGAGTGTATAAGTTCTACGGTGCCGACCGCGACCTGTCGGACATACGAGGGAAGGACATCCTTCCCGGGATCACGCCCTTTGAGCTGTATGACATACTGTCGCGGATATGGTGCAGATATACCTGTGCTCCCCGTCTGAGGGACATATGGTCCGAGGACGACAGGACCGTGGGCCAGTGTTCGATCACTGCATTTCTGGCACAGGACATATTCGGCGGTGAGGTGCGGGGCATCCCCCGTGAGGGCGGCTCGTTCCATTGTTTCAATGTGGTAGACGGCAAGGTCTTCGACCTGACCAGCGAGCAGTTCCACGGTGAGGAGCTGGTGTACGAGGGCTGTCCCATACAGCAAAGGGACGTGCATTTTGTCAAGACCGAGAAGCGCGAGAGATATGACCATCTGAAAGATATGCTCATCAAGAGCACGGAGGAGAGATAATATGCATCGTATACGTTTTCATTTGCCCGATATGTGGTATCACGGCAAGCTGAACCTGAGACTTATAGATATGATCAAGGAGCATCCCGAGTATTTCAGGCAGGGCGTGGAGATCGCGTCCGTCTACGGCTGCTTCCCGCCTGCGATATGGAACGGCGGAAGGAACGTGAACGGCTTTGCGGACGAGGAGACCATCAAGCTGGTGCTGGACGAGTTCAACTCCCGCGGAGTTCCATGTCGATTCACCTTCACCAATCCTCTGCTGGAGGAGAAGCATATGAGCGACCCCTTCTGCAACAGGCTCTGTCAGATCGCGGACAACGGCTTCAACGAGTGCATAGTCAATACTCAGGTGATGGAGGATCATCTGCGCAAGAACTACCCCAACTACAAGCTGACCTCCTCCACCTGCAAGCAGATACGCGACTTCGACTCGCTCATCGCGGAGCTGGACAAGGACTACAGCCTTGTGGTGCTGGACTACAACTTCAACAATGACTTCGAGCTGCTTGAGCGCATACCCGAGAAGTACCGCAAGCGCATAGAGGTGCTTATCTGTCCCTACTGCTATCCCAACTGCAAGCGCAGAGGAGAGCACTACAGGTTCCTGGGCGAGCAGCAGATCCGTCTGTCCACCCTCAACTCCTTCAAGGGCATGGCAGGCGTGGGAGCAGGCGGTATGAACTATATTTCCGAGAAGCAGTTCCCCTGCGAGGCTATATCCCTGAACTTCACACAGACCACCAAGTTCTCCACCCATGTGCCTCCCGAGAACGTCTACGGACGCTATGCGGAGCTGGGGTATGAGCACTTCAAGATAGAGGGGCGCACCATGCACCCGCTGAACGTCATCGAGAGCTTCGTATACTATATGTGCCGCCCCGAGTATAAGGACCATGTAAGACTGGAGCTGGGCATGTACTACTTCCAGATGCAGGGATGATCTGACATTACAAGGAGGCAGCATGGAACGGATACGGACGCTGGATGCGGCAAAGGGACTGGGTATCCTGATGATCATGTGGGGGCATATGTCCTTTGCGGGGAATACGCCTGCGCTGATATTCTCAGGCTCCAAGCTGGTGCTGTTCTACTGCGTCACGGGCGTGCTGATGTAAATGGGACGGGACAAGCTGGGAGATAAGGACAGGATCGTAAAGCGTATCCGTTCCCTGCTGGTCCCGTTCTTCATGTGGTCGGCCATAGCCATACCGGTACATGCGGCCATGATGCTGGTACTGGGGCAGACGGGATGGGAGGTCATACCCGATCTGCTCCTCATGACCGTGACGCTCAGAGGCGCTTCCACCCTGTGGTCCTGCCGTCGCTGCTGGTGGGCGATCTGCTGTTCAGGCTGGTGTACAAGAAGGCGCCGGTGATGCAGATACCGCTGATCCTTCTGATACCCGTCGGGGTATGGCTGATGCGTATGGCAGGATATATACCGCCGCAGCTGCCGAAGCCGCTCCTATACCCTGTGCTCACCGTGTCCAGAGGGATCATCGCCTACTGGGCGATACAGGTGACATTCCTGGCGATGCCTGCCGCGGTGAAGATCGTAGAGTCGGGCAGGAAGTACGTCATCGTCGGGATATGCGCTGCAGGGCTGGTATCTACCGTACTGCTGTCGTATAAGAACGGCGGGGTAGATCTTAATAACCTGGGCTTTGGCAAGTATCCGCTGCTGTTCTTCCTGACCGGCATCTTCGGTACCGTTGCGTGGCTCGGGCTCGCGAGACTGCTCCATAACGTCCGCCCTCTGCTGTGGGTGGGCGAGAACTCTCTGTTCCTGATGGCGACCCATCTGCCGCTGAAGGTGAACATGGTGTTCATGCGCATAGGACAGAAGCTGCAGGGAGCCATCCCCTCGGTGCCTCCCGTCATCATCATAGCCGCCATGCTCGCCTGTGAGATCGCCGTCGAGGTGGTCATGCTGTGGGTATGGAACAGGCTGACAGAGTGGATAAAGAAGTGTAAGAGAGCCGAATGATACTAAACATAGGATATCCGAGGATGATGACGAGGATCTCGACGACGAGGAGCAAGCACCGAGCCCGGATATACATCTGAACTGCCCTTAAAAAACGGAGCAGCCGAACGGCTGCTCCTTCGTTGTTATTCTTCCTCGTCGGACTCGGGCATATCCCAGTTGTGGTATACGTTCTGGACGTCGTCGTTGTCCTCCAGGTTCTCAAGGAGGAGGTTCATCTTGCGGATGGCGTCCTCATCGGTGAGAGTGGTATATGTAGCGGGTATCTTCGTAGCTTCAGCGGAGAGCACGGTGTAGCCCTTTGCCTCGAGAGCCTCGCGTACAGCTCCTACATCGTTGGGCTCTGTCTCGATCTCGATCTCGTCATCGTCCATGCTGAAGTCGTTGGCGCCGCACTCGAACACGTCGTCCATCACCTTGTCCTCGTCGAGCCCTGTGTTCTCCAGTATGATGATGCCCTTATCGGAGAACATGAAGGATACACAGCCTGTGGTGCCCAGATTGCCGCCGAACTTGTCGAAGTAGTGGCGGATGTCACCTGCGGTACGGTTCTTGTTATCGGTAAGGGTCTCTACGATGACTGCAACGCCCGAAGGACCGTAGCCCTCATATACATTGGACTCATAGTTGGTCTTGTCCGAGTCGCCCATAGCCTTCTTTATGATGCGGTCGATGTTGTCGTTGGGCACGTTGTTGGACTTAGCCTTGGCGATAAGGTCGCGCAGCTTGGCATTGTTGTTGGGGTCGCCGCCGCCCTCCTTGACGCATACAGCGATCTCTCTGCCGATCTTGGTGAAGATCTTAGCCTTGGCGCCGTCGGTAGCCTCTTTCTTGCGCTTGATATTGTTCCATTTTGAATGTCCTGACATGGTATCCTCCTATATCGTACTTGTTCGTGATAAAAAGTTCTATCAGCGGCTGTCGGCCGCGATGTCGTCCCATATGGTATCGAAGAGCTCCTGCAGACGTCCTTCGTCACCGGTGAGCCTCAGGTATCCGAACAGGGCTTCCAGCGCGGTGGCCTTGGAGTATTCCTCGATATCGGCGCTCTTGGGGGTGTTGCGGGTGTGGGTGGAGTTGCGTCCGCGTCGGAGTATGTCCGCCTCGGCATCGTCGAGCACGGGGAGCAGCATATCGTATGCTCTCGCCTGGTACGCTGCCCGAACATATGCCACGGACTGCTTATGCAGCTTGCCGATGGGCATATTCGCTGCCATAAGGAGCCTGCGCCGTACCAGCTCGCTGTATACCGCGTCGCCTAAGAAGGCCATGGACGCGGGACTGTACTGCTTTGCCTGATGTGGATCCATAGCTGTACCTCATCAGAACACGAAGTCGAACTCGAAGCCGAATATATCTACCGTGTCGCCCTCGTCTATGCCCATCTCCTCCAGCTTGTCGATGATGCCCGAGGTGCGCAGCACTCTCTGGAAGTACTGCAGCGACATATAGTCGTCCATATCCACAGTGCGTATGATATGCTCCAGCCACGGCGCCTCCACGTAGAACACCGCATCGTCGCCGCGGGTGATCTCGAAGCGCTGCCCTTCCCCTGCGTGCTCATCGAAGGTCTTCACGGGAGGCTCGGGATCGTATCTCTTTATGGGCGGGAGCTTAGCCAGCTCCGCTGCGATGGCGTCTACCAGCTCCTTGGTGCCGCGGGTGGTGGCTGCGGAGATGGTGTATACGTGTGAGCCCTTGGACTCGATGTAGCTCGTGAACTCCGAGATC
>JAFYEQ010000391.1 GCA_017544185.1 Oscillospiraceae bacterium | reverse complement strand
GCTCCGAACCGTCCTTTTGGATCTGCCATATCTATCTTTCCTTTCCTCTGACGGCTCTGACGAACTCCGTCATCTTGGATCTGTCCTTATGTCCGCCCGTCTCCAGGCTGCTGCTGACATCCACGGCGTAGGGGCGTATCTTCTCTATGGCTCCCGCCACATTGTCGGCGGTGAGCCCGCCCGCAAGGAAGAAGGTCCTGTCGATGCCTTCTATCAGAGTATGATCGAAGGTCATGCCCGTGCCTGTGCCCGAGTCTAAGAGCACGAAGTCCGCGGCACTTTTCCGCGCGTCAGCTATATCCTCCGTGCTCTTTACCTTGAAGGCCTTTATCACGGGCTTGCCCGATGCAGCTCCGACCGCTTTGATATAGTTATCGTCCTCGCTGCCGTGGAGCTGTATCATATCCAGCATATCGGCGTATCTCAGCACAGCCTCGATCGGCTCATCCACGAACACGCCCACCGCCTTTGCGGTATGGCCGTCAAGGATGCTCCGCATACGTGTGAACGCCTCGTGGCTCACAGAGCGTCTGAACCCGTCCGTAAGTATGAAGCCCACCATATCCGCGCCCAGCTCACAGGCAGCCGTCACGTCCTCCGGGGCCATCATGCCGCACAGCTTTATCTTTGTCATAGCCCGCGCAGCTCCTTCAGTTTAGCGGCTTTGTCCTCGGCCCTCATCAGGGTCTCGCCTACCAGCACCGCATCTGCTCCTGCCTCGCGGAGCCGCTGCACGTCCTCGGCGCAGCTGATACCGCTCTCGGATACGAACAGCACATCCCCGGGCACCAGCTCACGCAGACGCCTGCTGTTGCCTGTATCCACGGAGAAGGTCTTCAGGTCCCTGTTGTTCACGCCCACGATCCTTGCACCGCATCTGAGAGCCGTGCGTATCTCGTCCGCGTCGTGTGCCTCCACCAGTGCGGACATTCCCAGCTCATCGCATATGCCGATATATCGCCTGATCTCCTCCTCGGAGGATATGGAACATATCAGCAGCACTGCCTTGGCGCCCAAGAGCTTTGCCTCGTATATCATATGCTCGTCTACGGTGAAGTCCTTGCGAAGGCAGGGTATGGACACCTGTGAAGCTATCTCACGCAGGTACTCATCGCTGCCAAGGAACCACTTGGGCTCGGTCAGCACGGATATAAGATCGGCTCCCGCCTGCTCATATTCCCTGGCGATGGTCATATACGGGAAGTCCTCTGCGATGATCCCCTTGGAGGGGGATGCCTTCTTGCACTCGCATATAAAGGATATGTCGGGCTTGCCCAGAGCCGCCTCGAACTCGAAGCTGCCCTTGGGAAGAGACAGTGCCTTTTCCCGCAGTTCCCCGGTGCTCAAGATCTTCTTCGCAGCAGCCACACGCTCTCTCGCGTATGCTGCCAGCTCATCGAGTATGGTCATATCACGCCTCACGAATTGGATATGTCTATTATGCGCTGCATAACGTCCAGTGCGATACCGCTGTCGATGATCTCGGCTGCACGGGCTACGCCGCCTTCCAGACTGTCGGCCTTGCCGCCGATATATATGGCAGCGCCTGCGTTGAGGAGCATGGCGTTGCGCTTGAAGCCCATGATCTCGC
>JAFYEQ010000390.1 GCA_017544185.1 Oscillospiraceae bacterium | reverse complement strand
GAGAACGCCGAGCGCAAGGTGTACAGCTTCATAGGCGACTTGAAGCATATCAAGGAGCGGCGCCCCGACGCTGTCATAGGCGTGTGCGGTTGCATGGCTCAGGAGAGCGGCACGGTCGAGAAGATACGCAGATCCTACCGCCATGTGGATATGATCTTCGGCACCTTCGCGTCCGAGCAGCTCCCAAGGCTACTTTATCAGGCACTGACCGAGAGGAAGACCGCTGTAGACGTGGAAGAGCGCAAGGGCGAATGTCCCGAAGGGATGCCCATAGTGCGTTCGTGTTCGTACAAGGCGGGCGTATCCATAATGTACGGATGCAACAACTTCTGCACGTTCTGCATCGTCCCTTATGTGCGGGGACGGGAGCGGAGCCGCCGCCCCGAGAACATCATAGAAGAGATCAGAGGGCTGGTGGACAGCGGCTGCAGGGAGATCATGCTCCTTGGGCAGAACGTGAACTCATACGGCAGGGGACTGGATGAGAGCATAGATTTCCCTGAGCTGCTCAGACGCATAAACGCCATCGACGGCGACTTCCGCGTCAGGTTCATGTCGCCGCATCCCAAGGATGCTACGGAGGAGTTCTTCGACACCATCGCATCATGCGATAAGATCTGCAAGAGCGTACATCTGCCGCTGCAGTCCGGGAGCGATGAGATACTTCGGAAGATGCACAGGGGCTATACCGCGGAGAAGTACCTCTCTCAGGTAAGATACGCGCGGAGCGTCATGCCGGGGCTCTCCATGACCACTGACATCATCGTCGGCTTCCCCAACGAGACCGCAGAGGATCACAGAGCTACTCTGGATATCATGCGGGAGGTCAGATACGATAACATATACTCCTTCATATACTCTCCCCGCACGGGCACCAAGGCTGCTCTGATGGAAGACCATGTGTCCGACAAGGAGAAGTCCGACCGCATGGGAGAGCTGCTGGCTCTCCAGCGAAACATTTCCGAGGACAACTACCGCCGCTTCGAGGGAGCCATATTCACCGTCCTCTTCGACGGCGTATACAAGAACGGCAAGATCAGCGGCAAGAGCGATGAGTTCGTCATCACCCTCGTGGACGGCGATACTTCGCTGATAGGCACCATGCACAGAGTAAGGGTGACTAAGGCGCACAACTGGGCGGTAGAGGGAGAGATCATAGACTGACATGCATAACATTATGAGGAAACGATATATCCTGTCCGTGATGCTGGCGGCAGCACTATTTGCTTCATGCGGCGGCAAGAGCACGGATACGTCCGTGTCTGTACAGACAGATACGTCAGAGAGCACAGACGCATCATCGGCGACAGAGACATCGTCGTCCGAGACTGTGACGTCCGAAACGGCAGTTGATACTCAGAAGGAGAGCGCAGCCGAGACCACATCGTCCGAGGCTGTGCAGTCTGAGACCGTGCCGTCAGAGACGATGCTGTCAGAGACGATGCCGTCAAAGACAGCTGCTGATACACAGACAGAGAGCGTATCCGAGACCACGTCTGCTGCGGCATCGGAGACGACCGCTGTCAAGACTGCAGATATGCCCGACAAGGCTCCCGTGGTCACAGATATATCGTCATATGAAACGATAGATGCGCCCGAGGAGTGGCGTACCGATCTTCTGAACAAGGTGCTCTATGTGGACGGCGTTCATGTGCAGTTGCCCATGAAGATCAAAGACATACCCCACGACAGTGCGGAAAGGCTCACCCTCAAAGCCAACGATATGCTGTTTCATAATAAGGGCAGGATCCTGAGGACGGTGACGTATTTCGATATGTACCCCCATGAGGATATGCCCATACACAGCATAGCCTGCGATGCCAGAGAGGACTATGTGCCTATCGTGATCAACGGTGTGGGTATCGGTACGTCCCGTAAGGAGGTCGAAGAGCGCCTCGGCACGAACTATATGATCGTGCGGCAGGCTGCGTTCAGGCATGATCTTAAGTCCATACTCGAGTACGGCTACGATGATCAGGGCTATGTATACATATGCATGACCGACGATACCGAGGCCCTGCAGGAAGAGATACTTACACGGATAGGTCTGTGCTTTGACGAGAACGACAAGGTGTCGTACATAGCTGTAGTGTCCGAGGAGTACTATGATGCCATGCATCGGGATGTCTCTCCCGACAAGGTGCTGTCGGAGCATAAGACATATAACGGGAAGATCTCAGATCTGTCGGAGAAGGAAGCATCTACGGTATACATCGGCGGCGCTCCCGTGACCGTGCCCTGTAAGCTGTCGGATATAGACGACAGGTTCGAATACCTGGTGATACAGGACAGCACCAACGGTGACATCGAAGTGGAGCTGTACTGCGACGGGCGCTTCGTGGGCATGTTCTGGACCGAGGACAGGAAGAAGGAGATCACGGAGGATACGGTGTTCACATCCTTCAGGACCGATCCTTATTTCATGGGTTTCGACTATCACGGGATAAATGATATGAGCAACTACGAGGATCTGCCCCACGAAGAGGATACCTACAGCGGAGATACGAGCGCAAAATATGTGATCGGGCCATATCTGATCAGCGTGGACTTCCCCGATGAGTACTCCGGTGCCAATACCGACGGCAGGACAGCGCTCGGTATAACATATTATCCGGCGCTTGCCCTTACCAACTGACACTGCTCGTTTGAACTGACCTGTAGGCTGACACATAGGTCAGCCCCTACAAACGGAACGGGATGTTTGGACGGACCCTTGGGCTGACACATAGGTCAGCCCCTACAAACGGAACGGGATGTTTGGACGGACCCTTGGGCTGACACATAGGTCAGCCCCTACGAACGGGAGCGGGATGTTTGGACGGACCCTTGGGCTGACACATAGGTCAGCCCCTACGAACGGGAGCGGGATG
>JAFYEQ010000389.1 GCA_017544185.1 Oscillospiraceae bacterium | reverse complement strand
TGGCGTAGTCCTCGCCCATCTCGTCGTCGACTACCTCGATGACGCTCTGTGACGTGATGATGCCTATGAGCCTGTTGGAGTTGTCCAGTACGGGTATGGAGTCCTCCGACCAGCTCTTGAGCTTCTCGATACAGTCGTCTATGGTCTCGTTGGCGTAGAGGTACGGGAACGATGTGACGATGATATCCTTCAGATCGTCGTCGCTGCGGGCGATGATCAGATCCTTGATATCTATGGCGCCGCAGAAGCCGCCCTCCTCGTCGGTGACGAATATGGTGGAGATGTTGTCGTTCTGCTTGGCCTGACGTATGAGCTCGCTCATGGCCTGCTTTATGGTCAGGCCGTCGGTTATCTCGATGAAGTTGGTGGTGAGATGGCTGCCGATCTCGTCCTCATCGAAGGACGCTACCAGGCGTATCTCGTCTCTTATGTCGGGGCGCAGCGCGTCTATTATCAGCGTGCGCTTATCACGGTCGATGGTATGCAGCAGCGCTGCAGCGGTGTCTGTCTCCAGCTCCCCCATGACGGCGGCAGCCTTCCCCAGATCCATCTCGTTTATATACTCTCCCGCCTTGTCTTCGTCGGCGTACTCGAGTATCTCGGCGACCATGGTCGCCTTGCATATCCTGAAGAGCTTGCGGCGGCTGTTGGAGTCCAGATCCTCCAGCACGGACGCGATATCGTTGCCGTGGTATCCGTCCAGCCGCTGCTGTACTGTCTTGGGAGCTAAGTTCCCTGTGATTATGCCGATGATCTCACGCTCATAATTGGGGCGCTCGGTCTGATCGGCGGTGATGATATCTTCCATTCCCTTTCCTCCTTTGGATCTATTGGAGGACAAAAGGGCTCCTTACCTGTGTGTGTGCGGAAAGGATCCGTAAGGCGATGAGGAACGCACCGCCGGGAGGTCGCCCTTTTGACCGCAACTGCCGTCTGCAGGCATTTCCTCAACTCCTTCCGTTCTAAGAAAACAACGAATAGATGCTGTTCGGTCCGAAGCGGTGGGGCAAGCCCCCTACGGTCTCACTTAAAGATGATATGTCAGCTCGGTCTATCCGGTGTTTCCCTAAAGATATAAAAATGATATTGGATGATCTTGACAGATGTGTCCGTCCTGCTGTCGGCCCTTACAGGAATATGTCTATGAAGCCCGTGATGTCGAATATCTCGGTGACTTCCTCTGTGAGGTTGACGAACTTGACGCTGTTGTGTGCCTTGTATACGCGCATGAACACGCGAAGGCCGGCACTGGACACGTACTTGGTGGCGGTAGAGTCAAAGATGACGTCGTCACAGCCGGAGGCAGCGATGCATTTGTCTATGCTCTTCTGCAGCTTGTCGGCGTTGGTGCTCTCGACGCGCTCGGGGAGAAATATGGTGATGACGCCGTTGTCGACGGAATAGTCGAGCTTGGTATCACCGTCGCTGAAGATGTCGTTCATTATAGCTCCGATATCCTGATCCTTATTCATGACCCGTCCTTCTTTCATAGATGTAGTCATGGGAGAGCGCTCCCGTCTGCGGGCATACCCTGCCACATCTATATATTATACCATAATATATGTAAAAATGCAAGATATGAAAGAGAAATTTTCGCGGGAAGTTTTGTCCTTTTTCTCCTCTCCTTCGGTCAAATGTACAGAAACGAAAAAACAACATACATTTCGGAGGTATATCATGGAAAAGCTCGTAAAGGTACCCGCAATGATCGCGGCAGCAGTGCTCTCTCTCATACTCACATGCATCGTCTCTGCAGCAGCAGGCGCAGCAGAATACAGGGATACGTTCAGCGTGAACGGCGAGGTATACACCAGATCGGTGACTGAGAGCTCCGATGTGTATGCAAAGTACAGGACAGATGACGGCGACATACTCATAATATCCAAGGATGAGGACGTTGCAGCATCGAGCGCGTTCATGTCCCAGAGCGCAGAGAACATCAACGGTGAGGACGTAGTCTTCATGGGCACCTGTGACGGCTACTATCAGGCAGTGTGGGATGACGGCTGTGTACGCATCAACCGCTCCATGACAGCATCGGAGATGGCAGACATGGTGCTCGCAGTGATGGCTATGTGATCGTAAGAAGACCATCACGGGCACATAGCGCCCGATGGATAGATATAGGCGGAGGCTCTCACAGGGAGCGCTCCGCCATCGTTGTTTATGAGGCATGCTCTACGGCGGACCGTCCCCGGGTCACGTCCCATGGAGCAGATCTGATGAACATATATATTCAATTTGACTAACATTTTGAGTTTTTATGCATACTTTTGATGAAAAGCAAAAATGCCCTTGACATTTTATTTTATGTGTTGTATAATATTACTAAATATCAATGTCGGATGATCTGCGGCGGGAGCGATGGCTGTTCCTCCCGATATCGTCTTGTGAAAAGGAGTTTTGTTTGAGATGAGCGAGTCAAGATTTATAAAGACTGTTCCATTTGGCGGCTATGATAAGTCGGATGTAGAGAAGAAGCTCGAGAGCTTGTATGGTCAGCTTTTTGACCTGAAGAACGAGCTCAGGGAGACAAAGCTCCTGATCGAAGAGTACCGTAAGGGCACTAAGGAAGAGAAGGCTCATGAGACCGTGCTCGCAGGTGAGCGTGCTATGCTGACCTCCGCACAGGTGCAGAAGGAGTCCCTCTCCGATAAGCTGAAGATCGCCGATGACGACAACAAGAAGAAGTCCAAGGAGCTGGAGGACGCTCAGAAGGAGATAGCCGACCTCAAGGCAAAGCTGGAGGAGGCCGAGTCCAAGCTCAAGATGATCGAGGCGGGCGGAGACGCTGCTTCGCTGGGTACCGTGTTCATCGAGGCTCAGAAGGCTGCGGATATGGTGAAGGCTGCATCCAAGGCTGAGGCTGACAAGATGGAGTCCGACGCAAAGAAGGTCGTCGAGAATATGATCGACGATGCCAACAACAAGGCATCCACCATCATATACGAGGCTGAGAAGCAGGCTGCCGAGATAAAGGCGGAGAGCGAGAACGAGAGCGAGCAGCTGAAGGTAGCCTCCGGAAATATGCGTGCATCCGTGCTTGCCGATGTGGAGAAGTTCACAGAGGAGATAGCTCGTGTACGCGAGGTGTTCGAGCACTTCGAGACCCTTGGTATGGCAAAAGTGGAGGAGTCCGAGAAGATCCTCTCCCGTGCAAAGAAGAAGCTCACCGAAGGCGGCGTCCCCGTATTCACCGATCCCAAGAAGGTGGAGGCACAGCTCCCCGAGAAGCCCGAGCTCAAGCCCGTAGACCACGATCTTGACGGCGGCAAGGGCAACGCAGAGCTGGACAAGCTGATGGCTATGGCGAACGCTATCGGTGCCGATGACAAGAAGGACGAGAAGAAGGACGACAAGAAGGAAGATAAGAAGGACGAGAAGAAAGACGATAAGAAGGATGCCAAGAAGGATGACAAGAAGGACGGCGCAGGCAGTCCCAGCCTTGACGAGCTGCTGAAGCAGGCTGCATCCTTAGGCTGATACTATAGATCATAGATCCAAAGGAGCGGTGATACCGCCAGACAGACATACAACGATACGAAATAGGGGGAAATAAAATGAGCGACCTTATCATAGTAAGACCTGAAAAGTGCGTAGGATGCAACGCTTGTGTCCGCGCCTGTCCCGTGCCCGAGGCAAATGTATCCAAGCAGGTAGCGGAGGGCAAGTTCATCACTACCGTCAATGCAGACAAGTGCGTAGGCTGCGGTGCCTGCGTATCCGCATGCTCTCACGGTGCTAGAGACTATATCGACGATACAGAGGCTTGCATGAGCCTGATGGGCAGCGAGAAGCTGATACTCCTCGTTACTCCCGCCATCAAGTCCGTGCTCCCCAACCGCTGGAAGGATGTGCTGGACTGGTTCCGCAAGAAGGGCTGCCTGATCTACGATGTATCCTTTGGTGCGGATATATGTACATGGGCGCATGTCCGTGCGATAGAGTCCGAGCAGATACACAATATCGTATCCCAGCAGTGCCCTGCAGTGGTAAAGTACATCGAGGCTTACCAGCCCAAGCTCCTGCAGAACATATCTCCGATACACTCTCCCGCGCTGTGTTTGGCGGTATACATCCGCAAGTACCTCAGGCGCACCAATCCCATCGCTGTGCTCTCTCCCTGCATCGCTGCAAGGATGGAGAACGAGGAGACGGGACTTGTGGAGTACAACATGACCATCAAGAAGCTGATGGAGTACTTCGACAAGAACGATATACAGATATCTACCTCCGACCCCAATGTGTTCGAGTATCAGTTCGACGAGCAGCAGGGCCAGCTGGGCAGCGTGTTCACACGTGTCGGCGGTCTGCGTGATGCGCTCCATGCTCACCTGCCCGATATCAATATCGCCAACGCAGAGGGCGTATCCGTATATCCTCAGCTGGATATGTACGCTATGATGCCCGACAACAAGCGTCCTCAGGTATTTGACGTGTTCTCCTGCCAGACAGGCTGTAATATGGGCCCCGGCACAGGCTCCAAGCAGAACGTGTTCGACGTGATGACCATCATGAAGAACGTGGAGAAGAACGCACGCGAGCGCCGCAAGGGCTCCGGCCTGTTCAACAGAGGCGGCGAGGACAAGCTGTTCAAGGCATTCGATGAGGAGCTGCAGCTGGCAGACTTCATCCGCTCCTACCGTCCCGGCAGACCTGCTACCAATCCCACCGACGAGCAGCTCCAGCCCATATTCGAATCCATGGGCAAGTACTCTGACGAGGAAAAGCACTACGACTGCCGTGCCTGCGGCAACAATACCTGCCGTGAGATGGCTGTGTCCATATTCAGAGGGCTCAACACACCCAACAACTGCATCGTACATGCTAAGTCTGTCCTCCTCGCCAGCCACAGTAGCCT
>JAFYEQ010000388.1 GCA_017544185.1 Oscillospiraceae bacterium | reverse complement strand
GTGAACGTCCGCGCCCATTTAGCGGTGTCGGGATTGAGGCCAAGGGAGCGCTCCATAAGGTCGGGACGCTTCGCCAGAGCGATATGGTCGGCCCAGTGGAATGCAAAGTCTACGACGGGATGACCGATGCACATATCATCTATATCGATCAGCATCAGCTCATCTCCGTTGACCATCACGTTGCCCTCGTGGAAGTCGCAGTGGAGCAGGGTGTCCCTGTCGGGGAGGCTGTCCGTCACACGGCGGAGCAGTTCTATATCAGCATAGCTCAGACCGTACTCGTCACGCATGATGTCGATCCAGCTGTGTAAGCGCCATTTGATATCGGGGATGGAGCTCCCGGGGCAGTGGGTCTCGTGCAGGGTACGCAGCAGCTCAGCCATCTTCACCGCGTAGGACTTGGTGAAGCGCTTGTCGGCGCTCATCTTCTCACCTACGGTGACGCAGTCGAGCAGCTCGAATATAAGTCCGCAGCGGCTGCCGACAGTGACTGCCTCGAAGGATATGGCGGTAGGTACGCCCTTGACGAAGATCTCACGCGCAGACTTCTTCTTGGCGCGGATCTCCTCCATGGTGACGCCTTCTCTGTACAGCTTGAGTATACGTTCGTCGTCGAGACGGTACACATCGCCCATACCGCCGCCGCCTATCAGCTGCTTGCCTTCCAATGAGAGCTCACGTATCTCGCCCATAGCTCCTCCTATACGAGAAGTTTCTTCATAGCTTCCAGTGCCTGTGAATGGCGGTACTTCACCATCTTGTAGCTCATGCCCATCATTTCGGATATCTTAAGGAGCGTGATGCCCTTGTAGTAGCGGAGCACGATTATATCCCTCTGCTCCTCGGGGAGCTGCAGCAGCGCTTCCTTGAGCTCATCGAGCCGCATACTGCTGCCTACTATGTCGTCCGCACCGGATACGGTAGCGGATCCCTCGTTGAGCTCGCCATGCTCCTTATGGGTGCGGTAATAGTCTATGACTATGTCATGCGCCAGCTTGTACAGCAGCGTGGAGGGCTTCGCCTGCTTGGCGTCGAACCTTTCCATAGCCTTGAACAGCTTGACGAATACCTCTTCGCAGAGGTCCTCCGCATCCTCCCAGGAGGATATGCGGGAGGAGATATAACCCAGCACCTTGCGGCGGTACTGTCTGTATATGTCCTCGGGGGAGAAATCGACAGCGGGCGTGGTCTGTGTGGTCATAGTTATATCGCTCATTCTTCGCCCTCGCTGTCATCGTCATCGAAGGGGTCGTATCCATCATCGAAGGCATTACCGGCAGCATTTATCATGCCCAGCTCATCGTCGAAGAGAAGCTCGTCCTCATCCTCGGAGAGCCCGTACTTAGCGAGCACACTGCTCGTTATATCATGAAGTGCGTTGTCCTCGTCGAACTTGGAGAACGCGAACATCTCGGAGAGATAGTTTTCTATATCCATAATAGCTCCTTATAATATATAGGATCAGGACCGGAGACCTGCTGTGTCGGCGGTCATATGCGGACGATATCATCCACACCTTTCAGCATTATACCACTTTTCTGCTGTTTTGTCAAGTGGCGCGGGACGTATATCGGCGTAGGTCCGCATAGGAGCGCCATTTGCCCGATGCGTGAAATTTCGGTGAACGATAGATGTATAAGAATAAGGGACGAGAGATGCAACTGCTAGCGCAGTTGCCAGGGACAAGGGGCGAGAGATGCAAATGTTGACGCAGTTGACGGGGACAAGTGCTGCGGTACAGATATATCTCCTTGCTTCTAGCCTCTGGAGTGTGTCTCTGATGACATCCTTGTAGAAAATATAAGATCATATCGGTATGATCTGTGCAAATATGATAAAAT
>JAFYEQ010000387.1 GCA_017544185.1 Oscillospiraceae bacterium | reverse complement strand
TAGCGTTCAGCAGGAGCTCGTCTGTTACAGCGTCCTCGGTCTCGGATGCCTTGTCGGCAGAGGGCGTACCGCATACAAGTATCTTCCTGCCCTCCAACTCGAATATCCCGGGGGAGAGAAGATACAAGTTCCCGTAGACGCAACGTCCCTTGCCGCCGAACATATCCTCCTCGGGAATGTTCTCATACAGAGACATATCATCATTTGCGCCGGGTATAAAAAACGTATCATGCTTGCGTGAGCCGATCTTTTTCAGATCCTTCAGCTCTTTCTCACTGTTCTCCCAGAGAAATCCGAAGTCGCCGAGAATGAAGAGCGCTTCCCCTTCCTTCAGCGAGCGTATCTTTTTATGGGAGAATGCGGACATGTCACCATGCGTATCAGCGATCAACAGCAATGCGATGCCCCCCGTTCGTATTATCGTATTTTATAGTAATTATAACATATTTTTACAGAAAATGCAATGGGATAGAGAAAAAAACAGTTCATCAGGATGTATGGATCCTGAGATGGCGGTGGCACTGCCCAAAAAAGATCCGACGGCATCACTGCCGTCGGATGTGTGTTATCAGCCGTTTCTTACAACGTCTTCAAGAGTATTTCTCTTGTCAGCCTCTGCATTGCAGTATGCAAGGCAGTCGCCGTTAGGATCGTACTCATGGATCTTGGCGATCATCTCGTCAACGATCTGCTGGTACTCTTCATCGGAACCGGCATATACTGCACGCCAGGAATAGGTCTTCACGCAGTCTGCCACCTGCTGCCAGATGACCTTCAGCTCATCGCTCTGGTCGGTCTCGGAGTACGCGGTAGCGATAGCTACCTTATGAGGTACGCTGTCCATATATTCCTGAGAATTATAGAATCCGGACCAGTCTCTCCAGTCCTGGAGGATATCATACTGTGTATCGTGTCTTCTGCTTTTCCAGTTCTCTGCGTTATAGGTCTCGCCGTTGGAGTCGGGGTTAGAAGCATCTCTTGTCCATGTGGTGTTGTTCACCTGGAAGGAGCCGTCGTTGAAGGATCCGCCGCCCCATTCAGCAGGCATCATAGTGCCCTTCTTGTCAGCCTGACAGGTCTCGCCGAATTCGGTAAGGCAGGAGTTGCCTTCCTCATCGTAGTACCAGCACAGATCCTTGGGACCGAACCAGGAGGTCATGCATCCCTCGGGAGTAACGAGGTAGTTGATGATAGCCATAACGAGCTCGGGATACTCAGTGTTGGCGCCGATGGTCCACAGACGGTTACCGCCCATAACGTTCATGCCGTAGCAAAGAGGCCTTGCATCAGAGGGTACTACAGGGTACATGCCCTTACCTTCGCTGAGGTGATCCTCGGTATTGTACAGAGCGGAGCCTGCATAGTCGAATATGGAGAAGAATACGCCGCCTGCTGCCACCTTTTCGCTCATCTCGTTGTAGGTCTGGGTCATGGAGTTGGGGTCGATCAGACCGGCGCGGTAGCACTTGTTGAAGAACTTGAGGGATGTCTGGTAGGGGCCGCCCTCTTCGGTGCAGTCATGGTATACGCCGTTCTCTACGTCGTACAGACCGAAGCCCATTTCATCCATGCCATACCAGCAGGTGGCGAACGCCTTTACGTACATGACCATATTGCCGTCCCAGTCGGGCCACAGCGACATAGCGTAGGATTCCTTGCCGTTCACATCAGTGGGCTGGAGCTCCTTCATCTGTACGAATACATCATACAGATCGTCGAGAGTGGTCATCTTGGGATACTTGAGCTCTTTGTAAAGATCCCAGCGCATATCCATGGTATAGAAGAACGCTTCATGCTCATCGGGAGAAGTAGCAACGTTGTGACCGAAACCGTATATCACATCGCCTGCGCCGAAGGACTCGTTGAAGGTGCGGTTCTTCTTCAGAGCGTAAGGCATATTGTCGCGGACATATGCGCCATAGTTGTCTATGATGCCGTCCTCTTCCCAGTTGAAGAGCTTGCCTTCCTTGGCAGCACGCTGATAGTTGGAGCCGTCGGAACCGAATACCACCAGGTCGCCCAGGTTGCCTGCTTCCATACGGGTATCGAAGGCGCCGTCGGATGCGGGTATGATAGTTACCTCACAGTTGAACTTGTCCTTGAGTATCTGAGCGAACCAACCTGTAGCCTTGCCATTGTAGTTAGCGAGCTCAGAGAATGCGGTGAGCTGGATAAGGTCATCAGTGCCGTACAGATCCTTCCAGTACTGAGCGTCGATGTTGTCCTCGGGGGTGACCTGAGCTTCCTGTGCGGATGTCTCCACGATCAGAGGCTCGGTGGATGTGGTAGTGATCGCAGAGGTATCACCGCCTGCGGCAGTGGTGGTGACACTTGCTGCGTCGGGGGTCTGAGCGCCGCATCCTGCGAAAAGCGTAGCACACATGGATGCGGCAAGCAGACCTGCTATGGTCTTTCTTGTCTTCATTGCTTTTTCCTCCTTAAAACTTTTTCTTTCCAAATAAGTCATGTGATAGGTAGGTATGTCATCCCTTGACTGCACCGAGCATGAGGCCCTTCTCGAAGTATCTCTGCATGAAGGGATATACACAGAGTATGGGGATGATCGTCACCATGGATATGGTGTACTGGATGATCTTGGTGTTGAGAGAGTTAGCTATGGTAGATACATCGCCCGAGTTTGCCAGCGCACCGAT
>JAFYEQ010000386.1 GCA_017544185.1 Oscillospiraceae bacterium | reverse complement strand
GTCCAGGCCTGCGGGACGGATCTCGCGGGAGCCCAGCACGTAGATATCGCTGGAGGTGGTGGTGAGAGCCACGGATCTGGTGGAGAACTTGTTGTCCTTGTTCACGAAGTCCTTCATAGAGGAGGAGAAGGGTATGGACATCTTGTTCTCGGGCAGGGAGCCTGCCATCCTGAGCACCTCGGTGCCTCTGTCGTTGAGAGCGAGTATGCGTCCGTATACGGGAGGTACGCGCAGATCCTCCTTGGTGATGCCGGAGAGAGCATTGAATATGCATCTCTTGATACGTGCCATGGTGTAGGGACGGGTCTTGATCTTCTCCAGCAGATCCTCCAGAGACCTTGCAGCTCTGGACGCCTGGAAGATGCGGTTAGCCAGGTTCTGATCTATGTCGGGGGTGTTGAACAGATCCTGAGGCGACATGGTGCGCAGTCTGTAGAGTATCACCTTCTCGAAGTTCTCGAACCAGCACAACAGGTCGTGCTCGTCATACTCCGTAACAGCCTTTACGGTATCAGCGGGCACGAATGCGGAGTAGTCCTCGCCGTCGTCTATCATCTGACGGATCTTCTCGCCGCTGGCAAATCTGCCGCTGGTCTCCTCGCCGTCGTGAGCGGCGCCCTCACGCTTGATCGCGAGAGGTTTGATCTGATCGGCCAGACCCAGGAGCTTCAGGGACTTGAGGTACTCTACAGCGAGTATGTTGTTGGGGGAGTTGAGTATATCGGATACAGCAGGGCCGTACTGGAGAGCCACCAGCTGCTGTACAGCTGCGGGATAGGGCATGCCCTGCTCCATGAGGGGCTTCAGGTTCTCGGGCGTAGATACTTCCATGACAGCGTCTGCACACTTCTGCAGAGCGTCTATGTCATCGGTCTCTGCGCCGAAGGATATGCCGTCGATGCAGCGCAGCGCACCCAGCATGAGTATGCCCGAGCGGGCGAACAGCTCAGCGCTTGCCAGAGAGTACTGGACGGGGAGCTCCACTACCAGATCTACGCCGTTGCGTACAGCGATCTGAGCGCGGGCGAACTTGTCGAGCAGAGCGGGCTCACCTCTCTGTACGAAGTTGCCGCTCATGATAGCTACGATGTGATCGGCTCCTGTGAGCTCCTTGGTCTTCTCTATCTGATAGAGATGTCCGTTGTGGAAGGGGTTGTATTCGCATATGATGCCGTAGGTCTTCATTGGGTGTAAGTTTCCTTTCTTGTATATCGTTTATCACGGTCTGTCGTGTTATACGTCGTTACGTGCTACGTCCTCGAAGGTCTCGCGTCTTACAGCGAGGCGGGCCTTGCCGTCCTTCACCATGACCACCGCCGCATTGGGAACGCGGTTGTAGTGAGATGCCATGGAGTAGTTGTATGCGCCTGTAGCCAGCACTGCGGCGATATCGCCTGCTTCAGCGTGCTGCAGGGGCATGCCCTCGCCGATCAGATCTCCCGACTCACAGGTGCGTCCTGCCAGGGTGATGATCTCATCCTTGGGCTGATCTGCCTTGTTGGCTATGACAGCGGTGTACTCCGATCTGTACAGCGCATAGCGGGGATTGTCGCACATGCCGCCGTCCACGCCGATGTAGGTATGTATACCGGGTATGGTCTTGCGGGAACCAACGGTATACAGCGTCACGCCTGCGGGAGCTGCTATGGAGCGGCCGGGCTCGATCATCATGAAGGGCATGTCGAGCCCCAGCTTCTCGCAGCATTCCTTCGCTCTTGCGGATACGTGCTTCATGTACTCACCGTAGGGGAGAGGCTTGTCAGCGTCAGTGTAGCGTATGCCGAAGCCGCCGCCGAGGGACAGGTCGCGTATCATTATGCCCTCATCACGGAGCGCAGCGATGAATCCGAACATCACCTCAGCTGCCTTCTCGAAGGGCGCGATCTCGTGTATCTGAGAGCCTATGTGACAGTGTACGCCCGCCAGATCTATACCGGGGAGCCCTGCCACTTCCTTGGCTGCACGGAGAGCCTCGCCCGTCTCTATGGCAAAGCCGAACTTGGAGTCGATCTTGCCCGTCATGACAGCCTCGAAGGTGTGAGCCTCCACGCCCGGCTTCAGACGCAGTACCACGCGGACGGTCTTGCCCTTGCCGTTAGCGATGGCGGATATGCGGTAGAGCTCCTCGATGTTGTCGCAGGTGATGCGTCCTACGCCCCGATCTATGGCATAGGCGATCTCCTCGTCCTTCTTGTTGTTGCTGGTGAAGACGATCCTCTCGGCAGGGAAGCCCGCAGCGAGCGCAGTGTATATCTCACCGCCCGATACGGCATCTATGCCCATGCCCTCGTCCGCCATGATGCGGCACATCTCCTTGCAGCAAAATGCCTTGGTGGCGTAGCATACCATGCCCTTGCCCTCGCCGTAGCACTCGTCCATGGATGCCTTGAACTCTCTGCAGGCTGCCCTGATGGTGTTCTCATCCATCACGTACAGCGGCGTGCCATATTCCTTTGCGAGGTCTACGCAGTCAGCCCCGCCAACGGTAAGATGTCCGTTTTTTATGTCTGTGCAGTCTGTCATATCATCTCTCCTAATATCCTAAAGTATTTCATACTATCATTGATCTGTATCATGGATCGGCGGGGGCATGGGGACAGCTCTCATTGGGTATGTGGCGACAGCCGCACGTTCCCCGGCGGCTGCGTCAGCAGACGCGTCTCTAGCAACTGCGCCAGCAGTTGCATCTCTTGTCTCTTGTCCCTTGTCCCTGGCAACTGCGTGAGCAGTTGCATCTCTTGTCCCTTTCATCACAGCTCACGTATGATGTCCTGTATCTTGTCTATGCCTTCGCCTGTCTGAGCGGAGGATATGATGCTCGTGATGTCCTCGAAGCAGGGTATCTCCTTCGCGAAGCCTGCCATGCGCTCCTCCCGCTCCCTTACCTTCAGTTTGTCGGCCTTGGTGAAGACTATGACGAAAGGCAGCTCGGACTCTATCATGAACTCCACCATCTGCAGGTCGTCTGCCGAGGGCGGATGCCTCATATCTATCAGCTGGAATATGAGGGCCAGATCCCTGTCGTCATGGAGATACCCCTCTATCAGTCCCGACCAGCGCTGCTTGTCGGACTTTGCGACTTTGGCGTAGCCGTAGCCGGGGAGATCCACCAGGTATATGGGATCGACGGTATAGAAGTTTATGGTAGCCGTCTTGCCGGGCACTCCGGAAACACGGGCGAGGGACTTGCGCCCCAGTATCTTGTTTATGAGCGACGATTTCCCCACGTTGGAGCGCCCTGCGAAGGCTATCTCGGTGCGTTCGGACGGCGGCAGCTGATCGTACTCGCCGTAGCTCCGGAAGAAATCCGCTTTACTGAAGTTTATATCCATATGTACAGTCTCGTGTGTCCGTCACGGCCGGGTCAGAACCCCAGCTTCGCAGTCTCGTGCTTTATCTTCTTGGGATCGCGGGTGAGAGCCGTGTCGAGCACGTCGGTGATGGTGTCTGCGAAGACGAAGTGCAGCTTGTCCTTGATGGCGTCGTCCACTTCATCCAGGTCGGGCTTGTTGCCCTTGGGGATCACCACGGTATGCATCCCCTCCTTGTAGGCAGCCATGGTCTTCTCGCGGAGACCGCCTATGGGGAGCACCTTGCCGTGGAGAGTGATCTCTCCCGTCATGGCCACGTCGGAGCGGACGGGTATGCCCGTCAGCGCCGATACCAGCGCAGTAGTCATAGTGACGCCTGCGGAGGGGCCGTCCTTGGGAGTGGCGCCCTCGGGAGCGTGTATGTGTATGTCCTTGTCAAGGTAGAAGTCCTTGTTTATGCCGTAGCGGTCGGCTATGGAGCGTACGTAGCTCACGGCCAGCTTGGAGGATTCCTGCATCACGTCGCCCAGAGAGCCGGTAGCTGTCACTACGCCCCGTCCGTCGTTGATGAGCACCTCCAGCGGCATTATCACGCCGCCTGCAGCCGTCCACGCCAGCCCGTTGACCACGCCCACGCTGTCCGACTTGGATACCACGTCGTCGATGAACTTACGGTGTCCCAGCATCTGCTCCACCTTCTTGGGGTCCAGCTTCACCTGGGTCGTGCCCTCCTCGATCATCTCCTTGGCAGCCTTGCGGCACAGTGAGGCGATAGTGCGCTCCAGCTCACGTACTCCCGCTTCACGGGTGTAGTTGTCGATGAGAGCGTATATGGCAGCCTTGCCGAAGCGGACAGAGGACTTGGACAGCCCGTGCTTTGCCAGCTGCTTGGGGACCAGGTGCTCCTTGGCGATGTGGTACTTCTCCTCGCGGGTATAGCTGGAGAGCTCTATGATCTCCATGCGGTCGCGCAGGGGAGGATATATCACGGAGATATCGTTGGCCGTGGTGATGAACATCACCTTGGACAGATCGAAGGGTATCTCCACGTAGTGGTCGCGGAAGTTCACGTTCTGCTCGCTGTCGAGAACCTCCAGCAGAGCGGAGGACGGGTCTCCCCGATAGTCGTGGGAGCTCTTGTCTCTCTCGTCTAGGAGTATGAGCGGGTCGCTGCTGTGCGCCTCTATCAGCGCGTTGACTATGCGCCCGGGCATAGCTCCGATATATGTCTTGCGGTGGCCGCGTATGTCCGACTCATCGTGTACGCCGCCCAGAGCTATGCGGGCATATTTGCGCCCCATGGACTCGGCGATCGACTTGGCCACGGAGGTCTTGCCCACGCCCGGAGGGCCATATAAGCATATGATCTGCCCCTTGGTGTCCGGTGCCAGCTGCTTCACGGCGATGGTCTCCAGTATGCGCTCCTTGACCTTCTTGAGGCCGTAGTGGTCGCGGTCGAGGATGCGGCGGGTCTTGGCTATGTCGGTCTTGCCCTCGGTGGTGATGTTCCAGGGCATCTCCAGCACCGTGTCAAGATATGTCTTGATCACGGCAGATTCCGACGACTGAGGCGGCATCATTTCCAGCCGCTTTGCTTCCTTGATCAGCTTCTTCTCGTACTCTTCCTCAAGGTGGAGCTCCTTTATGCGGTCGGTATACTCCTGCACCTCGTACTCGCCCGTGTCATCCTCGCCCAGCTCGCGGGATATGGCACGCATCTGCTCGCGGAGATAATATTCACGCTGATTGCCGATCATCTGCTCCCGCACCATGTCATGGATGTCGTTCTCCACGCCCATGACCTCGATCTCGCGCTCCAGCAGTGCAAGGAGCCTGCTCATCTTCTCGTCTATGCCGTTGGCCTCGAGAAGGGCCTGCTTGGAAGGGGTGTCTACGGGGAGAGACACGGCTATATTGTCGAATATGACCTGCAGCGAGTCGGAGCCAAGTATGGACTTGACGTATTCCGCAGGGGCATTTGGCATCTTCTGCGCGTAGTCCGAAAAGAGCCCCTTCACCAGACGCAGATAGGCGGTCTCCTCCTCGTCGGAGAGACTGACCCTCCTTTCGGGGAAGCGCCTTGCGGTGACCTTGGGATAGTCCCCCGAGAAGTCGAAGGACGTAGCTCTCGCCCTGTACTCGCCCTCGGCCATGATCTTGGTCAGGCCGTCCGAGGTGCGCAGCATCTGCTTGATCCTCGCCACCACGCCCACGCGGTAGTTGCGCTCTGAGGAAGGATCGTCGGGGTCGTGATCCTCACGCTCTGCGACCATGAAGATCAGTTTGTCGCCCTGTGCCGCGGCGGAGAGCGCCTTGACGGAGGCCTCCCGCGACACGTCGAAATGCATTATCACACGAGGGAACACTACCAGCCCCGTAAGGCTCAGCAGCGGATATTCTCTCGATGTAGTAGTTTTTTCCATTTATGCTCCTTATGACGGGATGCAGCCGTCAGCTGCGTCCCTGCCGCATCCTGTATACGGACGGATACGGTCTCTTTCTCTTTTCTCTATTATACCACGATCTGACGTGATCGTCAAGTGGATATCACAAATTTATGTAACTTTAAAATTATCAGTTCAGGGTACGCTCGTCGCAGTACTCGCACTCCAGCAGGTCGGTGCCGCGGAAGTATCTGGGGAGATAGCGCTCCTTATGCGTGATACAGTTGGGGTTAGCGCATTCCACGCCGTTGTGTATCTTGCCCGTTATCAGGGGCGTCTTATGATGCGGGTCGTTGAGCACAGTGAGTATAAGTGCCATGCGGACGTATACTCCGTAGCTCGCCTGCTTGAACCACATAGCTCTGGGGTCGTCGTCTACGTCCATGGGAATCTCGTCCACTCTCGGCAGCGGATGCATCACGATCAGGTCGCGGCGTCCCTTGGCCATCTTGGCCCTGTCCAGGCAGTAGGCGCCCTTGAGACGCTCGTACTCCTCCTCGCTGGAGAAGCGCTCCTTCTGCACTCTTGTCATGTACAGCACGTCCAGCTGAGGTATGGCAGCGTCCAGCGACGCCTCCTCGGTGAAGGGGCGGCTGTTGGCCTTGAGTATGTCCTTGATGTACTGGGGCATGCCCAGCTGAGGTGTGGATATGAACACGAACTTCACGCCCTCGAAGCCAGCCAGCGCCTTGCACATGGAGTGTACCGTGCGCCCGTTCTTCAGGTCGCCGCACAGACCTATGGTAAGGTCGGTGAGCCGTCCCTTCTCACGGTAGAGGGTGAGCATATCCGTCAGTGTCTGGGACGGGTGGAGATGGCCGCCGTCGCCTGCGTTGATGATGGGGCAGTCAGCGGTGAGGGCAGCTGCCTTTGCAGCGCCGTCCGAAGGATGGCGCATCACCATGATGTCGGCATAGCCCGATACGATCTTGGTGGTGTCCTTCAGGTTCTCGCCCTTTGCCACCGAGGAGGTAGCGGGGTTGTCGAAGCCTATGATCGTGCCGCCCAGCCTGAGCATAGCGGTCTGGAAGGACATCTGTGTCCTTGTGGAGGGCTCATAGAACAGCGTGGCCATTATCTTGCCCTCACACGCCTTGGCGTACTTGGCGGGATCGTCGTATATCTTCGATGCCAGCTCCACCACGCCGAGCCACCACGCGGTGCCCATATCATTGAGATCTATCACATTAGTATATCTTGGATCCATATTATCGCTCCATTCGTCATCAGATCATACATACAAAGTTCATTATACCACATCTTATGCGTAAATTCAATGCTTTTTTTATAAAAATTACGTGAAAATCGCAGGCTGAGCCTGCACCCATTTCGCTGATGTTTGCTTTCGGTACCTCTCATTTGCGGCTCGGTAACTTTCGTTCCGTAGGGGCACATGGTCTCCCGTTGGATCCCTTGTGTGCGCACACGGTAGCTTTCGGCCTATAGGAAACAGGAAAGGCGGGGGCTTGCCCCCGCCCTACAAGAGCGCTGACGATAAGGATACCGGATGCCATCCCGCCCTACGACATCATTACCGGAGGAAGTAGAAGTGTACGGTATATGAGCGGATCCGTGGGCCGACACGAGGGCTCCGTAGGAGACCCGTTGGCCCCTACCGTTAGAGGAGGGAACGACACATGAGCGTCCCTGCCATCTCAACTCTCCACTCTCAACGTTCAACTCTCCTACGGCTCCTAACTGTTCGTGAACGTCATCACATCACTGGTGACGAGACCGCTGCGGATGGCGATAGCCTTCACCGTGCGTCCCTTCGGCACCTCGATGACGGCGGAGGTGCCCCATACGAGCCTGCCGTTCTTCACCTTCAGCTTCTGCACGCCTTCCTCGATAGAGGGCACGGTCCCGTTGAGGGTGTAGACGATGTAGCTATCCTTGGTCTGGGTGTAGATCTTGAACTTGTTCTCGGCCTTCTTGCCCGACTGGGTGATCAGAGGCTTTGCTATCTGAACGTTGAGCACGCCCCACTTGCCGAGGGCAGACCACTTGCCGTTGTATGCCTTGAAGTACAGAGCGGCGTCCTTGCCGGTCTTAGGCGTATCTATGAAGATCGTCTCTCCCGACTTGATGTGAGCGCAGGAGGAGGTGATGTTGGACGAGCCGAACTGATAGTAGATATCGGCTTCCAGATCGTTTTCGCAGGTGAGCATCACGGTGCGCCCGCCGAAGACGGCCTTTATCTCGGGCGTGGGCTTGTCGGGGACGAATATATCCTTCTCGAACACGGCCCTGATCTCCACGTTCTCACTGCCCATCTCAAAGTACGTATTTGCATCCGTCGTGCTTTTAAGGGTCACGCCGCCGGAGATCACCTGCCACTCCTTGAAATGGTAGTTTTGACCCGGATGGGCACTGATGTTGACTTTCGTTCCCTC